>JAADEE010000117.1 GCA_013153575.1 Chlorobiota bacterium | reverse complement strand
ATGTCGCGTATTGTAAAAGAAAAAGAAGAAAATGGAGAATTAAAAGAACATCATATTGGTTTTTTAGAGTTTAATAAAAGCATATAAACAATCGTATTTAGTAAATAATACAAACTACACTATTGCTGAACTAAAATAATCCCAAAGTTTATCTTTTGGTGGTTTTGCAAATATTGTTAATTTTTCTTTTTTTACAGGATGAATAAATTCTATTTTGTAGGCATGTAGGCAAATTCCACCATCAAGATTTGAACGTGGAAAGTTATATTTTAAATCACCTTTAATTTTACATCCGATTTTTGAAAGTTGTGCCCTGATTTGATGATGCCTCCCTGTATGAAGTTGTATCTTAAGAAGATAATATTTATCGGAATTTGCAATAAGTTCATAAGTTAAACTTGCTTTTTTTGAATTAGGCACATTTTTATCATTTGCATAAGATTTATTTTGCTTGCGATTTCTCACCAAATAATGATTTATGGTATCTTTTGTTTTTGGTGGTGCATTATCAACAATTGCAAGATACGTTTTTTGGATTTGCTTATCTGCAAACATTTTATTAATTCGGCTTAAAGCTTTGCTTGTCTTTGCAAAAATTACAATTCCGCTTGTTGGACGGTCAAGCCTGTGAGTTATTCCTAAAAAAACTTCACCGGGCTTATTATATTTATCTTTAATGTATGCTTTTACATCTTCGGCAAGTGTTACATCACCTGTTTTATCCCCTTGCACAATATCACCTGATTTTTTATTAACTATTATCAAATGATTATCTTCATACAAAACTTCAAGCATAAATATTTTATTTAAATTTAAAGCAAAGGTATTAAGCCAAATTCAATATAAAAAATAAATGTAGCTTATTTAATTAGTGCCTTCAATTCATCATACCATTTTTCCATTCCTTCGCCTGTGGTTGCAGAAACTTCAATAAATTTTAAATGATGATTTACTCGAAGTGCATATTTTTTTGCAAGTTCAACATCGTAACTTAAATATGGAAGAAGGTCAGTTTTATTAATTATGCAAATATCTGCATCTTCAAAAATTGTTGGATATTTTATTGGTTTATCTTCGCCTTCTGTTACGCTCATAATAACAATGCGTTTTGCTTCACCTAAATCAAAAAGTGCAGGACAAACTAAATTACCTACATTTTCAATAAAAATTATTGAGTTATCTTTAACTTCAAGTTTCTTTATTGCTTTGTTTATCATATTAGCATCTAAGTGGCAACCATTTCCTGTATTTACCTGAATTACGGGTGCACCCGCTTTACCTATTCTTTCTGCATCATTCATTGTTTGTTGGTCGCCCTCAATAACATAAAGCTGAAATTTGTCTTTTAAATCTTTTATTGTTTTTTCGAGCAAAGTTGTTTTTCCCGAACCCGGGGAACTCATCATATTTATTGCAAATATGTTTTTTGCTTCGAAATAACCTCTGTTTCTTTCGGCAAGTAAGTTGTTTTGATTTAAAATATTTGTTTCTAAATTTATTTCATAAGAATGTTCATGAGAATGGTGATGATGCCCATGAGAATGATTATGATTATGTTCATGGTTTTGAATTGTAAGTTTTTTTTCTTCACCAAAAACTGTCATTTTTATTTCATTTCCGTTGCCTTCGCAACCGCATGTAGTACACATAATTATTTGTTTTTAGTTTGTTCTTTAATCAATTAAAATTGATTTTACTTTCATTTCTTTTCCGTGAATAATGGTTGTTTTGTATGAGTTGCATTTAGGACATAAACTATAAACATCTTCAACATTAAACTCATAATTACAGTCTTCGCACTTTGATTTTGCTTTGATTTTATTAATCTTAATTTGTGCATTTTTTAACATTGTTTCGTTTTTAATACTTTCAAATGCAAAATTTAAGGCATCAAGTTCAATTCCTGAAACTGTTCCTATATCAAGTTCAAGTTTTGTAATTTTTTTTGCATTGTTTTTTTTTGCTTCGCTTTCAGCAATTTCAACAATACTAACTACAATTGACATCTCGTGCATGTGTAAAATATTTATTTCAAAATTGACATAAAAAAAAGATACTAACAATGATATTTGTCAGTATCTTCTTAAATATTTAGATGTTTAGATTTCTACAAAATGAGATTTGCTAAATTTTAAAGATTTAGCAAGTCTGCCAAACTATTTAATGAGCATCAATCCCATGCAACATAAAAAACAAATGATAAAGAGTTTTTGTAATTTCACTCATATATTCTTTTACGGCTTTTACACTACCTGGCAAAGTATAAACGAGGCTATCATCAATTACACCTGCAACACCACGACTTAAAAGTGCATTAGGTTTTATCATTCCGTATTTCATACGGATAATTTCCATAATCCCCGGAATTTCTTTATCAAGCATAGCTTGAATTGTTTCAACAGTTATATCTCTTTTGCCTATTCCTGTTCCGCCTGTTGTAATTATTACATCGAATTTATCATTTTTTGCTTTTGTAACAAGTTCTTCTAACTTATTTGCATCATCAGGAATAATTTCTGAACTTATTTTAAAAGGTAAATCCTTTTTCTTAAAAAAATCTTTTAGAATATCTTGAATAACAGGTCCACTTCTATCTTCATATTCTCCCCTACTTGCTCTATCACTTAATGTTATTACAATTGCTTTGAATGTTTTAGGAATATATTCCATTTCATCACCAGCTTTAATAGTTCCGGTTTTACTTACTCTGCAAAAAATTCCTACTCGAGGCATTACATAATTTCCTATTTCTCTGAATTTATCATGAAAAGGTTTTCCAACTTGTGTAACTTCAAGTTCTGCCTCGCCTATTTTAAATTTATCGAAAGGTATAACTTTAGTATCACCAATTCCTGTTACTGTAATGTTTTCTGCAAATTCACCAAAAGCAGTATCTCGTGCCTTTGTTAATTTTTTAAATAAATCAATATGGTCGGTATCAATTATGCTAACTTGTCTTGAAGTTCCGCTATGAGCATCTCCTTTTATTCCATTTTTAACAAGTTCAATTTCTTTAACAGGATATTTAATTCCTCTTTCGCTTGCAAGGTTTACTGAAAGTATTTTTATTTTATTCATTTTTGCTTTCTTATTTTATAAAGCTACGAAATAAATAATTATAGTACCAATCTGCAAGTTATTAAATAAATTTATTACTGATATTAACAAAAACTTAAAAAGCAGGTTCTAATGTTTTGCCCATTATAACCTCTATTAATTCATAACTTTTGAAAGGTTTTAAAATATAACCATCAAAATCAGATTCAATAAGCTTATCAATTTCAGCACTCATCATATATGCAGTTTGTGCAATAACTGTTAATTTTGGATTATCTTTTTTTATTAATCTAACAGCCTCTATTCCTGACATACATGGGAGTTTTAAATCCATTAAAACAACATCTACTGTATTATTTTTACAATATTCTACAGCATCTTTACCAT
>JAADEE010000165.1 GCA_013153575.1 Chlorobiota bacterium | reverse complement strand
AAAAGAACATTTGACATTGTTTTATCTGTTATTGGACTGGTCGTTACTTTACCTGTAATATTATTAGCTTGGCTTGTTTCTTCAATTGAAACTAAGTCAAATGGTTTTTTTTTACAAAAACGAGTTGGTGAAAATGGAAAACTTTTTACGATTATTAAAATCAAAACTATGTATCCTAATAATGGTGTTACAATTACAACTGCAAATGATAATAGAATTACAAAATCTGGTAAATTTTTTAGGAAATATAAAATTGATGAATTGCCTCAACTTTTTAATGTATTAATTGGCGATATGTCATTTGTGGGGCCTCGTCCAGATGTGCCTGGTTATGCAGATAAACTTAAGGAAGAAGATAAAATAATTTTATCTATTAAGCCAGGAATTACAGGTCCAGCTACATTAAAATATAAGTATGAGGAGGAAATATTGGCAAAAGTAGATGATCCTGTGCAGTATAATAATGAAGTGATATGGCCTGATAAGGTAAAAATAAATAAAGAATACATTAAAAACTGGTCTTTAAAAAAAGATATAGAATATATAATTAAAACTATAAAGGGATAATATGTTGTATCTTTCCCCCCCACATATGTCAGGTAAAGAACTTGAGTATGTAAAAAAAGTATTTGAGAGTAATTATATAGCACCTCTTGGAGAATATGTTGATAAATTTGAAAAATCGATAAAAAATTATACTGGAGCCAAAAATTCTTTAGCAGTAATTAATGCTACTGCGGCATTACATCTTGCTTTGAGGGTTTTGGGAATTGCTCAGAATGACAAGGTATTGGTTTCTTCCTTTACGTTTATAGGTGGCGTTGCCCCTGTAATGTACCAGGGGGCGGAGCCTGTATTTATAGATGCGGATGCATATTGGCAAATGGATGTAAATCTTCTTGAAGATGCTTTAAAAAAAGAAAAACCAAAAGCCGTAATATTGGCTCATCTTTATGGGCAGGTAGGAAAAATAGAAGATATAGCCTATCTTTGTAAAAAATACGGAGTTTTTTTGATAGAAGACGCAGCCGAATCCTTAGGTGCTCTTTATAACGGAAAACACTCGGGAACGTTCGGTGATTTTGGTGTTTTCAGTTTTAACGGTAACAAAATATTGACGACAAGTGGCGGTGGAATGTTGGTAAGTGACAATGACAAGTGGATAAAAAAAGCCAAATTCCTCTCAACTCAGGCTAAAGAGCCATATCCATGGTATGAGCATGAAACGTACGGGTATAATTACAGAATGAGTAATGTGTTAGCGGCGATTGGAGTGGGACAGATGGAGGTAATAGAAAAAAGGGTGAAAAGAAAAAGGGAAATTTTTGAAATTTATAAAAAAGAATTGGGTACAATTGCCGAATTTATGCCAGAAATTAAAAACAGCAGAGGCAACAGATGGTTAACAACGCTTTTATTTAAAGATAAAGATCCCTTTGAAGTTATGGATAATTTATATAAACATAATATTGAAAGTAGACCTTTGTGGAAACCGATGCATTTACAGCCTTTGTTTAGAAATACCAAAAGTTATATAAACGGAAAAAGTGAAGCTTTTTTTAAAAAGGGTCTTTGTCTCCCGAGTGGGACTGCAATGAATGATGATACCGTAAGGAGAATTTGTGATATTGTCAAGTCTGTTTAAACCTACAAATGTAAAAAGAGCAATATTTTTTCTGTTTGCAGATATATTAATTTCTTTTTTTACATTATATTTGGCTTATTTGTTAAGGTTTAATTTTGTAATACCTCAAAATTATGTTTATGGTTTATATAAAATTTTTCCTGTAATTTTGGCTTTTAAGGTGTTCTATTTTTATTTATTTAGACTCTATTTTGTCAGCTGGAGATTTTTTTCTCTGCCAGAGCTTAAAAAATTAATCTATGCAAATACACTTGCTTATATTTCTTTTTTTATTGTTTTTTATATATTTCCGAATTATTTTAATCCTGTACCAAGAAGTGCAATAATTATTGATTATTTTTTGAGTTTATTATCAATAGGATTGTTTAGAGTCTCAAAAAGGCTTATATTAAGACAGTCAAAAGGAATAAAAGAAGCTGTTATTATTGGTGCTAATGAAAAAGCTCTTGCAATTTTAAAAGACAAAACACCTTATGAAATAAAAGAAATTTATGATGACACATATTTAGTCGGAAGTTATATTTATAATCTCAAAGTTAAACCTTTAAAAGAGTTAGAAACAATTGACACTGCTATCATTACAAAAGAACTTTCACAAGCTGAATTGAATAAATTAGTGAATTTTTTAAAAGAGAAAAATATAAAAAACATAAAAATTTATAATCCTTTTGAAGAAAAAGTAAAAAATATATCAATTGAAGATTTACTGGCAAGAAAGCCGAAGGATTTGGATAAAAATGTGATAAAAAATTTTGTAGAAGGTAAAAAAATATTAATAACCGGTGCAGGTGGGAGTATTGGTAGTGAAATTTGTAAACAGTGTGAAAATTATGGTGCTAAACAATTAATATTAGTAGATAATAGCGAGTATAATTTATATTCGATAAATGAAAAACTTAATATAAAAAGAAAACTTTATCTTACAGATGTTAGTAAAATAGATGATATAAAGATGGTTTTTGAATCTGAAATGCCAGAGATTGTAATACATGCGGCCGCATATAAACACGTTCCTTTATGTGAAGAAAATCCAAGAAGTGCAGTGATAAACAACATTATAGGTACAAAAAATATGATTGATTTATCTGTGCAATATAATGTTGAGAATTTTATTTTAATTTCTACTGATAAAGCTGTTAGACCTACGAATATTATGGGAGCAACAAAAAGGGTGTGCGAACTTTACGCTCAAAATATTAATACCAATGATACTAAAATAGCTGCTGTACGATTTGGCAATGTATTGGGTAGTAGTGGAAGTGTTGTGCCGAAGTTTAAAAAATTAATTGAAGAAAATAAACCCTTGCCTGTTACTCATCCTGAAATTACGAGATATTTTATGTTAATCCCTGAAGCATGTCAATTAGTATTACAAGCAGGAAGTTTGGCTAAAAATAGAGAAATTTTTATACTTGATATGGGGAAGCCCGTTAAAATAGTTGATTTAGCGAAAACAATGTTGAAATTATATGGAAAAGATGAAAGCAATATTGTGTTTACTGGTTTAAGACCGGGTGAAAAATTGTATGAAGAGTTATTGCTTGATGAGGCAGATAAAAAAACAAAATATGAATCAATATTTATTGCAAGTCCTACCAAAATAAATTTAAATTTTTTAATGACAAAAATAGAAGAAATTAGTAAAGCATTTAATAAAAGAGAGATAGTTAGAATATTAAAAGAAATAGTAAAAGAATACACTCCAAAATATTGACATATCAACTCAGCTCTGATAAAATATCTCAAATCTCGCCAAAGGCCGTTTATGAAAAAGAAAATTGCTTTTATAACATTTATTT
>JAADEE010000102.1 GCA_013153575.1 Chlorobiota bacterium | reverse complement strand
AAAAAATGTCCCAGCTGTGGCGACCCCGACGGACTGGTCTATGAAGAAGGCTGCTTGGTATGTAAAAGCTGTGGGTATAGTAAGTGTGGGTAGAGAGTTGGTGGTATATGGTATATAGTAGTCGTGCTTAGTTTAAAGTAATCAAAATGAAAAAAGGATATAATAAAGCAAAAATATCTGATAGAATTTCTTGGATATTTGAAAGTCAGGAAATAAAAAGTCGTCCTTGTGTTTTTTTAAGTCACAAAAAGGAAGATAAGCCAGCTTGTCGAAAAATAGCAGAATATTTATCTAATGCGGAAATAGATTATTATTTAGACGAAGAAGATGATATGCTTCAACAAGCTGTTTACTCTGAAAACGCATATAAAATAACTGAGAGTATTAAAAAAGGAATATCTGAAAGTAGCCATATGTTAGTAGTTGTATCTGAAAAAACATATAAATCACAATGGGTGCCTTTTGAAATTGGTTATGGTCATTCATCATTAGTTGATGATACAAATGACAAGTTAAAACTATCTATTTTAACATTAAAAGATCTTTCTGAAAAAGATTTACCTGAGTTTATGCAAGTAGGTAATATTATCAGGGGAACAAAATCTTTAAATCAATACATATCTAATATTTCTAATAAGCTTGAAAAATCTATGATTAACGAAACAAGATTGTTTTCTCATTCTACCAGAAACCACCCATTAGATAATATTTTAAATTGGAAATTATAATGAATATGACAAAACATAAAGTATTTATAAGCTATCATCACGAAAATGACCAATGGTATAAGGAAGAATTACTGCGTCTAAATGAATTATACGATATATTTATTGATGGTTCAGTAGATACAGGAGATATTGATGATTCTCTAAGTAATGAAAGAATCAGACAGATAATAAGAGATGATTATCTAAAAGA
The DNA here is from genome assembly GCA_013153575.1 of Chlorobiota bacterium. Classification (GTDB taxonomy): domain Bacteria; phylum Bacteroidota; class Bacteroidia; order Bacteroidales; family JAADGE01; genus JAADGE01. The sequence continues at coordinate 2,531 of JAADEE010000102.1, read as the reverse complement.
CACATCTGTAACAATACTTCTTGTAGGGACAGAAACGAAAAATAGAAAACACATTGACTGGGAATTGAAATCCAGTATGATTAATGGAGCCATTAACAAAAAATCAGGAATTCTTGTTATTAATTTACCAAGCACAGGGTGCTCATATTATACAGCAACTCACCCTAACGAAAAAGAAATTGTGTATCCAGAAAACAATTCTTGGATTTCAATAAATACGCGAGCGGAATATGAAAGAAGATACCCTTTCTTACCTGCTAGGATAATAGATAATCTATTAAAATCAGAAGCTAAAATATCGGTTGTGAATTGGGATAAAATATCAAATAATATTGAGTATTTGAGATTCCTAATAGATGCTACCTATCAAGATAGAGTTAAATGTGAATATGATTTGAGTAGAACAATGATACAGAATAATTCATAAAATTTGAAGATATGGCAATTGCAAAATTATCAGAAACGAAATTTAAAATAAATTTGGGATTTTTAGAGTTGGAAACAACTTGGGAAATTGATGAATTACAAAAGAAAGCTGCTTGGGAAATGTATGTTGAATTAGCAACTAGAATTACAACAGCAGAATTAAAGGAAAACGAAGGTTTGTTAAGAGAAACGTTAACATCATTAAATTCGTTATTTGCTATAACTCGTGAGTTACTAAAAAGGTATGGTCCTCAAATTGCAACACCTGCTAATCCAAAAGATACAACACTTGGTCATTTAGCTGTAAACATTTTAAATAAAATTTTACGTCCTGTTCTCGCTAAATGGCACCCTTTATTATTAGATTGGGAGCAAAAAAAACCGATTGATAAGACAACCATTCAACATGAATTAGAGTGGGAATATAATGCTGAATTAAGAGCAAAACTTAACGAAATAAGAGTTCAAATGATAGAATATGCAAATGTATTGGGAATAGTATCAGGAGTTGCAAATTTAATAGAAAACTAAGCACAACAAAGGTTATACGTAATGCGGGTAAAGTGATAAATATAAGCATTGTAGCAGTAAATAAAATTAGTAGTAAATTGAAAGTGTGGTGTTTCAAAATCCCGCACCACGCATACCCCAACCGTTAGGTGCAATAAAAATGAATAAATCAATCACCATGAAAAATTGTGTTTTTTGTAACATTGATAAAAATAAAATTATAGCAAAAAGTGAATATTCTCTTGCATTTTTTGATAATTTTCCAGTTAATAAAGGACACATATTAATTATTCCAAAAAATCATATTGAAAATTATTTTGACCTATCTGATATTGAAAAAAAAGATATTTGGAAATTAGTTGATAAAGTAAAAATAATTATTGAAAAAAAATTTAACCCAGATGGATTTAATATAGGAATAAACATTGGTAAATATGCAGGACAAACAATTAACCACTGTCATATTCATATAATACCTAGATATAAAGGAGACATGGATAATCCAGAGGGTGGTGTTCGTGGTGTAATACCCGCAAAGCAAAAATATAAGTTATGAATGAGTATATAAATAAATTTTTAAAAATTATTAGAAATTGTAGTGTAGATAACACATATAAGATGGCTTGGGGTAGAGCATTAGTCGAAATTTCATCAGAAATTAATAATGAAAAAATACATTTTTCTCAAATTGCAACTAAAATTTTCAAGTATTATTGGAATCAAACTATATATTTTGATCTAATCCAGGGCAGTAATATATCGAAACCGCCTGAATTTATAACAGAAGTAAAAAAACAAATTGAAATATATTATCAAAAACAAGGCAACCGGCAACCTATCCGTTTTGAAAGGATAGAATCCGAAATAAATTTGAACATAAAAAAACTTATAAAAATCTTAAAACAAGATGTTAGTTGGAGATTTCTAAAATTGAAAAAAGAAACAATCTCCCTATATTCATATCAAAAGGGTAATGATTATCTAATTTTAGAAAATTATGAAATATTAAAAGAATATTCTGACATTTTATTTGAAGCAATAAATTTTAGATGGACTCAAATTTTAGAGAACTTTAATTCTAGTCCAAGAATAGCAAAAAAAGTAAAAATATTAGATTTAAAAGAAATAAAAAGAAATAATCTTTCTAAATTCAGATCTTTTCTTGATGCTGAAAACCCAAATCATTTTTGCTTTATCTGTAATAAAAAAATCACAAATGAAACACCAAGTATAGACCATGTTATACCTTGGTCTTTTCTTTTTAGTGACGATCTGTGGAACCTTGTATATACACATAAATCATGTAATTCACAAAAATCAAATATTATTCCATCTGAATCAGAAATAAATAAATTAGAAATAAGAAATAATAGATTATTAAAAATTCTTGAATCAAAAAATGATAAAAGAAAAGCAGTAAAAGAATTAAAAATTGCAATAGAAAAAGATTATGTTAGAAAATTTTGGATTAGTTGTAAAACTTGATAAATAAAAGCACCTAACACAGCATATAGCTTATAACAACTAAGTGCTTAATTCAGAGATAGTTGTGTATTTACCCGCAAAATTCAAATATTATGAAAAAATCACTTTTT
>JAADEE010000177.1 GCA_013153575.1 Chlorobiota bacterium | reverse complement strand
CAATTCAAACAGGTATATCTTCATTAAAAATAGGTTTTAACAATGTTTTTGGTTATTATTTTGAAGTTAGAAACAGGTTTAAAAACCTTGTTCCTGAAGAATGGACAAGAAAACAAACATTAGTAAGCTCTGAAAGATATATTAACGAAGAACTTAAAGAATACGAAGAAAAAATATTAAATGCACAAGGTAAAATTAATGAAATTGAAACTAAACTTTATGAAGATTTAGTTATTAACCTTGCAGATTATATTTCATTAATTCAAACAACAGCACAAGGTGTAGCAAAGCTCGATGTATTAACGGCATTTGCCAATATTGCAATTGAAAATAACTACATTAAACCTGAAGTTAACGAAAGTGAAGAACTTAAAATTACAAAAGGACGGCATCCTGTAATTGAAGTGCAACTTCCTGTTGATGAGCCATATATACCAAATGACATTTTTCTGGACACAGAAAAGCAACAAATTATAATTGTTACAGGACCAAATATGGCAGGTAAATCTGCCCTACTTAGGCAAACTGCACTTATTGTTTTAATGGCACAAATTGGTTCATTCGTTCCTGCTGAAAAAGCCGAAATAGGATATGTTGATAAAGTTTTTACCCGTGTAGGTGCATCGGATAATATTTCTTCCGGAGAATCTACATTTATGGTTGAAATGAATGAAGCCGCAAGCATACTTAACAACCTATCAAACAGAAGTTTAATCCTTTTCGATGAACTTGGGCGAGGAACAAGCACTTATGACGGAATTTCAATTGCATGGTCAATTGTTGAATATATACACGAACACCCTTCTGCAAAAGCAAAAACTTTATTTGCTACTCATTATCACGAACTTAATGAAATGGAAAAATCTTTTGAAAGGATTAAGAATTTCAATGTTTCTGTAAAAGAAGTTAATAATAAAATAATCTTTTTACGAAAGTTGGCTGAAGGTGGAAGTGAACATAGTTTTGGTATTCATGTTGCAAAACTTGCAGGAATGCCACGTAGTATTGTAAAACGTGCAAATGAAATTTTAAAAGAACTTGAAAAATCTCATAGAAAAGAAGAACTTATTGAAAAAGTTGATGATTTAGCAAGTCACAGAGAAGGTTATCAAATGAGCTTTTTTCAACTTGATGACCCTGTACTTTCACAAATTAGAGATGAAATTAAAAATCTTGACATCAATAACTTAACTCCTATGGAAGCCTTAAATAAACTTAATGATATAAAAAAACATTTAAACTTATAAATTTACTATGCTAAACTTTAACTAGCTAATCTTATTTGCAAAACTTATAACTTTATAAACTTCACCATCTGAATTTTTAATCGGAATATAAACGCTATGCAGCCTTATTAATTCACCATTTACTTTTACAACCTGCTCAAATTCCATTTGTTTTCCTTTCTTTAATTCATCCCAAAAATTCTTAAATGAGGTTGGATCTTTTGCTTCTTCACTAAAGCTTCCTTGCACTTTGCCTATTAAATCTTTTTTTTCTTTTTGCAATAATTTTAAGAAATTATCACTTACATCTATAATCCTGCCATTTAAATCAAACTGTGCAATATTTGCAACGGAATTTAAAGCTTTAAAAACACTATTTGCATCTTCAAGTTTGGCATTTAACTCATCGGTTGCTGCTTGCATTTCTTCAATATTTTGTCGGATTTCTTCTTCTTGCGATGCTGTTTGCTCCGATTTTATTTTACTTTCTCTTAAAAGTTCGGCTGTTCTTACATTTATTTTTACCATTGAAATTGCCGATGCAATACTTTCACTAATGTGTTCAACCAAATCAATTTTATATTGCTCAATTTCTGAAAAAGATGCAAGTTCTACTACCCCAAAAACTTCTTCATGGAAAATTAAAGGAACTATTAATAACGATGCCGGGGTTTCTTCACCAAGTCCTGAGCTTATACTCAAATACTTTTCAGGAATTTTTGTCATGAAAATGGTTTCTTTTTCTAAAATACATCTTCCTACTAAACCAACTCCCCAAGGAATTTTTTTGGTTAACATTTTTCTTCTGCTAAAAGCATAACTTGCCAAAAGTTCAATGTATTTTTCGTTATTTTCATCTTCATTTATAACAAATAAACCTCCTTGATTTGCACCAATATAGTTTACCAAATCACTAATAATTGCATATGATAAATCTTCCAAATTATCGGAATGTTCTCTAATAATTTCAGAAAACTTTGCAGTTCCTATTGTTGCCCAAGTTTGTCTTTCATCTTCTTCTTTTCTTTTTAATTCAAGCTCTTTTGCTTGCTCTAAGTTCTTTTTAAGCTCAATTAAAGAATTTCCTATTTTATCATTTTCCGATAAAGATTTATAGTCATAATCAAAGTCACCTTTTCCGATTGCTTCAATAAACCCTGATGTTTTATCTAAATTATAGTTTATGTCATTTATATATTTATTGATAGTTGAAATCTCATCATCAGAATATACTTCTAATTCTTTTATATCAGGCACATCACCTTTTGCCATTGCTTTTAAAACACTTTTGGTTTCATTTAATCTTTTCTGAAATGATTTTATAAGGTAAGAAATAATGAAAAATAATGAAATTAAGATAACTAACAGCAAAATAAAAAAGCGGTAATTTAAATTCTTAAAAATTCCTTTTGAAATAGTTGCTTCTTCAATTGAAACCAAAGATATATTATCTATATTTGTTTTAACATTTATAGGTTTTATTACTATTGCATATTTTTTATTATTTTCAGAAGTATAAAAAAATGTTTTCTTATTTTTTTTATCATACGAAAGTATAAAATCTTCTATATCACTTTTTTTAATATCATCTTCAAGAGCAAGGCTATTTAAATCAAATAATTCATTATTGTAAAGAAGCATTAAATCGGTTTTGTTAAATTTAGCCTCTTTTTTTATGCTTTGTGCAATATTTTTTATTGAAAAATCAAAACCTATTACTCCTGAAATTTCATCTAAATAAAAAAATGGTGTTACAATTGAGAATATGATTTTTTTATCATTTCTTATTTTAGATATTTTTTTAACATACAAATTAGTTTCATCGGTATGCGATTTTAAACTTCTGAAAATTTCACTATAAAAATCTCCACTTTTTAATACTTTATCTTCAAATTTTAGTTCATTTTCTTTTTGTGTGTATTTCATAAAATATTTATTAGTACCATCTTCTTTTAATAACCATGATGATAAAATATCTTTTTTGTTATTAATTTGATGTTTTAATAAACTTTTATAAAATGCTTTATCTTCTTTTTCATCACATTTATATTTTTCAACACTTACTTTTAATGATTTTAGCATTTCAAAATCTGATGCAAACTTATTTTTTAACAATAATGCATAATAATCTGCTGTTTTTGTTGAAATAGTTTGAGTAGCATCATCGGTATAAACTTTTATTTGCGGAAAAAGCAAAAAATACAAAGCAATAAAAAATGCTAAAAGCGGTA
>JAADEE010000153.1 GCA_013153575.1 Chlorobiota bacterium | reverse complement strand
AGTATTAATAAGTTTGCCAAGCCGTCCTTTAAGAAAAATATCATCAATTTTTTTAGCAGAAGCTTGGAAAAAAAATAATATTGAAGAAGTTAATACTGTATATAAAAAAAGTATTTCAACTCTTTTCCTAATAGGAACTTTAATTTATGTGGGAATAATTATTAATCTTGATAATATTTTTGAAATTATTCCTAAATACGAAAGTGGAAGAAATGTTATAATTTTAATAGGTGCTGCATATTTAGTTGATATGTTAAGTGGTACAAGTGCTAGTATTATTTCAAACTCTAAACATTATAAAGTTTTAGGATATATAATGATGGCAACAGTTGGTTTGGTAATAATAACAAATATTATTTTTATTCCTATTTGGCAATTAACGGGTGCTGCATTTGCAAGTTTTATTACAATTGTTATTGCCTTTTTTATGAGATTTTTATTTTTATACTTTAAATATAAATTACAACCTTATTTTTATAAACATTTTCTAATATTAATTATTGGAGCTTTAATGCTTGTTGTAAATTATTTTATACCCGAAAATAATAATTTTATTTTAGATATAATTATCAGAAGTTCGGTAATAACTGTGTTATTTATAAGTTTAAGTTATTTTTTAAAAATATCAGAAGATGCAAATAAGCTTATAAACTTAATATTATCTAAATTTGGTATTGTTTCATTAAAATGAGAATAAAAGAAAAAATAACATCATTAATTTATATAATCTTTGGTTGGATAGTTATTTTCCCTCTTTCATTATTAGTGCCAAGAAAAAAAGGTTTAATAATATCAATAGGAAGAAGCGGAAGTGATTTTACAGATAATACAAAATATTTTCATTTATACCTTGTTGAAAATCATGATAAGAATAAAGCATTTTTTATTTCAGACAGTAAAAGATTAGATAAAAATATACCGAACTATGTGAAACATACAACATTAAGCTCTGTTTGGCTTTTGTTACGAGCCGATTTTGTTATTGTTGATTATTCAATGTGGTTTGAAAATTTTAAATATCATCTTTCAATAAAAGCAAAAAAAATACAACTTTGGCATGGAATAGGTTCAAAAAGAATAGAGCTTGATGCTGATATTTTTCAAAAGTCTAAATTCAAAAAACTAAAAATTTTATACGGAAAACTTCGAGGACAATTAATAAAATATCATTTGTTTTTATCTACATCAGATTATTATTCTAACGGAACATTTAAAACATCTTTTTTTTATAAAGAAATAAAACCACTTGGAATGCCCAGAAATGATGTTTTATTTCGAGAACTTACAAATAATGATTTGATAGGAACTGATAAAAATATTATTGAAATAATTAAAAAAAAGAAAAAAGAAGGGTTTAAAGTTGTATTATATACTCCAACTTATCGAATACATTCAAAAAAAGCATTTTTAAACAATAATAAGTTAAATGAATTTGCAAAAAGCAATAATATAATTTTTGTTATAAAACACCATCCTATTACAAAAATTGCAAATCAAAATAATTTTGAAAATGTTTTTGTATATAATAGTAAGAAAGATATATATCCGTTAATGAATTTAAGCGATTTAATGATAACAGATTATTCTTCAATTTATTTAGATTTTATAATTTTGAACAAACCTATTTTATTTTACATTCCTGATTTTTATGAATATCAAGAACAAGAAATAAAGTTAAGAAATGATTTTTTAGAAATTACACCGGGAGAAAAAATAAATAACCAAAAAGAACTTGAAAATTCAATAAAAAATATTTTATTTAATAATATTGATAATTACAAACAAAAAAGAACAGAAATTATAAACTTTTCTTATAAATATAAAGATGGTAAATCTTGTGAAAGGATTTATAATTACATCATTAAAAATAAAAAATAATGACAAAAAATGTTGCAATAATTTTAGCCGGAGGTTCAGGAACAAGGTTTGGATATAAATTGCCAAAACAATTTGCAAAAATTGCAGGAAAAACTATAATAGAACATACAATTGAAACTTTTCAGAGTGCCGAAAAAATTGAAGAAATTGCAATAGTTATAAACGAAAACTTTATTAATGAAATTGAAAATATTGTTAATAAAAATAAGTTTAACAAAGTTAAAAGAATATTAATTGGTGGTGCCGACCGTGCAGAATCAAGTTTGTCGGCAATAAATTCATATCTTGCAGACAATGAGAATGTTAACATAATATTTCATGATGCAGTTCGACCTTTTGTTTCAGAAACAATAATAAATAATGTAATTGATGCACTTAAAAAATATAATGCTGTTGATGTTGCTGTTCCTGCAACAGATACAATTATTAAAGTTTCTGATAATAAAATTGAGAATATCCCGGATAGAAGTTTCTTACAGCAAGGACAAACCCCACAAGCATTTAAACTTTTTACAATTGCCAAAGCATATGAAGAAGCAAAAAAAGATCCTAATTTTAAAGCAACTGATGATTGTGGAGTTGTTTTAAAATACTTGCCTGATGAAAGTATTTTTGTAGTTAAAGGACATGAAACAAATATAAAAATAACTTATGAACTTGATCTTTTTATTGCCGATAAACTGTTTCAGCTTAAACAAAAAAATGAATTAGACATTGCAAGTTTTAACGGACTTAAAAATAAAGTTATCGTTATTTTTGGAGGAAGTTATGGAATAGGAAAGGCAATAAAAGAAATTAGTTTGGATTATACAAATAGTGTATATTCATTTAGCAGAACAGAAAATAATATAAATATAAGTAATATTGAAGATGTTAGAAAAGCTCTTTTTTCTGTTTTTGAAAAAGAAGGCAAGATTGATTATGTTGTAAATACAGCAGCAATTTTAAATAAAGAACCTCTTATAAATATTGATAATGAAACAATAAATGAAATTCTTTCAGTTAACTTCTTAGGAATGATAAATGTAGCAAAAGAATCTTTTAAATATCTTGAGAAAACAAAAGGGCAACTTTTATTATATACATCTAGTTCATATACAAGGGGTAGGGCAAACTATAGTTTGTATTCTTCAACCAAAGCTGCAGTTGTTAATTTTACTCAAGCAATTGCTGAAGAATGGAAAGAGTTTGGCATTAAAGTTAATTGTATAAATCCGGAACGAACAAAAACACCTATGCGAATTAAAAATTTTGGCAATGAACCTGAAAATACTTTACTTAATGCAAATGAAGTTGCTGAAAAATCTATAAAAACTTTATTAAGTAATTTTACAGGGCAGGTAGTTTATGTTAAGAAATAATATTGAATTTATAAATACCAATGTATATAAACGCCTCATATACTAAGAATATATGAGGCGCTTTTTATGAATAAGTTTAGTTTTTTAGTGTAACCTATAAGTCCTTTTTGCTTCTTCAGCTTCTGGCATATATAAGAATGGTCCTACTGTCATAACTCTCATTTTTAAGTTATCTCTCAAGAAATTATCAAAATCTTGATAACTACCGGATGCTATTGATCCCG
>JAADEE010000239.1 GCA_013153575.1 Chlorobiota bacterium | reverse complement strand
GCGGAAAAATTTGATAATTTGAGATTGGTGAGAGTTTTAGCAAGTACAATTAGAAGTAGGCTCAAGGCAAATTTGGCCGGGGTTATAATGAATATTAATGTTGGGTTAATGGTAGGAATAGGACCAATTATAGTGCTTGGCTATGGAATGACAGAAGTTATTAACGGGAATCTTACATTGGGAAAGTTAATAGCTTTTAATTCTTTTTTAGGTTATTTGTTTGGTCCGTCAAGTAGGTTAGTGAGTATGAATGTGAGAGTTCAAAAGTCACTTGTCGCTCTTGCTCGGATTTTTGAATTATACTCTAATGGTGTTGCATATAAAAATGTATTTGGTAAGAAAAAAAAGCAATTAATAGGCAGAATTGAATTTCAAAATGTTACTTTTTCATATCCAGATACCAATAAAATTGTTTTGAAAAATATTAATTTAATAATTGAGGAGCATACTACGGTTGGAATTGTTGGGGAGAGTGGTAGTGGCAAAACGACACTAACAAAGTTATTGACTGGATTGTATATGAATTATAAAGGTAAAATTTTGTTTGATGAAATAGAGCTGAAAGAATATGATGCATTTGCTATTAGAGATTATTTGGCATTTGTTGAGCAAGAGCCGTTATTGTTTTCCGATACAATACTGAATAATATTAGGATTGGAAGGCTTAATGCTACTGAAGATGAAATTGTGAGAGCAGCTAAAAAAGCGCATATTCATGACTTTATATCTTCTTTACCTGAGCAATATTTGACTGAATTAAATGAAAGAGGTTTGAATTTTTCTACTGGTCAAAAACAAAGAATTGCTATTGCCCGAGCAATTTTAAGAAAACCTTCCATATTGATTCTTGATGAACCAACATCGAGTTTGGATTCCAATATTGAGTCATTAATTTTTCACTCTTTGAAAGATTTTATAAATAGTAGAACTACAATTATTATTGCTCATCGTTTAAGTACAGTTGAAATGGCAGATAAGATATTTGTGTTAAAAGAAGGTTCTATAGTTGGACAAGGCTCACATAAAGAACTAATGCAAAGTTGTGATTATTATAAAATGTTATGGGAGAAACAACATCAAGGATTTTTATGTAAAAACTAATTAATATGGTTGGAATGTAGTAACTATTTATTTTAATGTCACATGTTTTATCTGGAGGGATTGATGCCAAGTTCTGAAACAATAAATATTGATTTAAAAAATATAATTCAGTACGGTTACAAACAAGAAGGCAAGTGTAGTGTTAGTAAAGTGCTAAGGTTGAAGCTTGAATTGTTAAGAGATAGAAATATGAGTTTGGAACAGCTTAAGCATTGCTTGTTGGAAACTGTTGAAGATTTTTGCGTTGTATTTATAAAAGGTGGAGATGTGTTAAAAGAAAAACTTGTTTCTTTAATAATAAACGCAAATTCAAAAGAAATTCTTCTTGATAGATTTTATGCAGAATATTTGTATTTTTTGGATAAAAATGATGATAGTGGTATAAAGGACGAAGAATTGGTATCTCAAGTAGTAGTATATCTTAAAACATGTTCAGTTAATGAATTAAGAATGGTAACTGCGGAAAGTTTGGCAGATAAATTTAATGTTACAAGAGAGCATTTATCTAGGTTGTTTAAGCAAAGACACAGTTGTAGTTTAAGTAAACGCATTCTAAAAGCGCGTTTGGATAGAGTTTTTTATTTGCTGCAGCAAGAAAGTTGCAACAACTCAATCAAATCAATTGCAATGAGTGTAGGAATAACCAATTATGCAAGATTCAAGAAACAGTTTTCGGATAGATTCAGCTATCCTCCCAGTGTTATGAAGAAAATAAACAAAAATATATTGTGAAAGAGATTGATAAAGAAAAATGTCACAAATTGTACCTTGCGAAAACTTTGCATATGGTTAAACTATATTTAAGTTTGGCGCCGAATGAATTTTTTTATTGAAGGAGTGAAAATGAAAAAAGTGATAAACATAGTTTTTTTGGGATTGGTAATTGGTGTTGGAAGTGCAAGCATAACATCTGTAAAAGCAATAGGTTTATTTGATGCCATAAATATAATAATTGGTGGTAAAGAACAAATTTTTGAGCCACGAGCATTGCAATGTCAAACTCTTGTTGGTGGAGTTACTTTTGAAGGGCATGAAGTGGTTTGTGCGAGTGGAAAAAGAACTTGCACTCCAAGTAAGTGTCGTCCGGAAACACCATTGCATTAAATTAGTTGTTGTTTATTTCATAAGGAGAGAGTAATCTCTCCTTATGATAGATATTGTTGGAGGGTATATGAAGTGTCTTTATTTACTAGTAATTGTGCTGATTGGAACTCTTGCTTGTTCGCCAATAGAGGTTGGCGAGCAAAAACATTTTGATAAGTCAAAAAGCAAGATGGTTGTTAAAAAGCAGTTTGATAATTTTTTTACACTCGATGAAAAAATTTTACTGAGAACTGATAACAATTTTTTTAACCAGGTTAGTGAGGTTTTTTTACATAATAATGACATCTATATTGTTGATACATATAAGGCTAGAAAAGTTTTGCATTTTAACAGTAGTGGAGATTTTGTAAATGAAATTGGCAGTCTTGGGCAAGGACCTGGACAGTTTGTGCAACCCGGATTATTTACGATTATTAAAAACAAATTAGTAGTTTTTGACAATATTACACTATCTTTTGTAGAATTTAATAAAAATTATAGTTTTATTAAAAAACATTCTGTACGTAAAAAATTGGGTTTTTTTGAGCCCCAGTGGTGTCAAGTTTTTCAAGATAACACATTAGTTTGTTTTTCGCCTAGGGTTGACGACAATGGCAATGCAATATTTTTATTTGATACAGATTTAAAATATATTAATTCTTTTTTCGCAGATGAAAAGCTAATGGAATGTTTTCATATTGGTGGTCAAAAAAACTTAGCTGTTGATAAAAATAAACATATTTGGGTTGCAAAAATATTTACACCAGAAATATCTATTTTAGATTTTGATGGTAATGTTATTAAAAAAATTGATTTATCATTAAGAGATTGTTTTTTTGACTCATCGCAAGTTGCAAATGTAGAGTGTGGTGATTTTGACAATTTTTACAAAAAGAAAAATGGGAAAGCATATATTAATGGTGTTTATGCGTTAGGAGACTATGTTCTAATATCATATTTCTACGGAGGACAGTTATTTGATATTTATAATTTGCAAGGTGAACTGGTGTATGGGTCAATACTTTTTAAGAAAAAATTTCAAGGTTTTGCAAATGTTTCAAATGAGAAACTGATTTTTTATGATATTTGGAGTGATGAAGCTAATGCTGATCATATAGGTGGAATTCTATATATGTATAATATGAAAAGGTAATTGTATATGTCTACAGGCTATACAGGTATTTCAGCTGGTAGTAAATTTGTTCTTTTATTGGTGCTTAGTGCGGGTGTTTCATTCTCTATAGTTTTTGGGTATAAAATAATGAAGGGAAATATTATTCTAC
>JAADEE010000013.1 GCA_013153575.1 Chlorobiota bacterium | reverse complement strand
TTCAGGTATAACAGGTAAGTTTTTGCTTCCTTTTTCAAAAGATTTCATGTATTCAATTAATGCAATCCATTCTTTTGCTTCTTGCACTCCTTCTTTATTAGGATTTATATCAATTAATTGATTTTTCATATCCGTAATAGGATTACCATTTTTATCTTTTGGAATTACACTTATTAAACCATGGCTCATTTTTTTAATTTCTCCAAGAAAACTTAAAAGATATGTATTTGCAGTTATGCTATAAAGTTTTTTGTTCTTTTTTGAAATATCTAAAACTTTTCCATTAAGTTCAACTTTCCTAACTTTATGTAGCATCATTTTTTTAGGATTTGTATAAATCTTTAAACCTGAGGTATATAAATAACCATTTCCACCTTTTGCTCTTGACATTGAAAGTATTTCCATAAGTTTTTTAACCTCACGCCCTGTAATATAAATCATTGCAAGTGGGTAACCGGGCACTTCGTCATAACCTCTTCCTAACGACATAACTCTAAAAATATCAGGAACTGTAATAATTCCATTTTTACCTTTTAGCAAATCTTCACGTATTGTACCTGATGCCACCATACTAAAATCAGGATTTATACCATTTTCTTGCAAATAATATTTTGTTGCATCTGCTACAAAAACACCAAGATTACTTTCTTTTAAATTATTGTAATCCATTGTTAAATCGAAGTTTATTTGAGCAACTTTTGTGTTGTAAGTTAATTTTGCAGGGGCAAGATATTTTTTATTAATAAATTCTTTTTGCTTTTCAATTTCATTATAAACCTGCTTGTCGCCTTGTATTTTATCATCAACAGGAATAAGTTTAAATTTAAAATCTGCAATTTTACCATTTTCAACTTTTAAGTTTATTTCGCCTAAATTATTAACATAACTACCTGTTTGTACAATGTAAGTGTTATTAACAACAATAGGCTTTTCAGTTGTTGAATGTGTATGTCCGCTAATTATAATATCAATATCCGGAACTTCATTTGCAAGATTTATATCTTCACCTTGAATATTTCCTTTCTTATCTTTCTCATGGTCTATTCCACTATGTGACAGACAAATAATTAAGTCAGGATTTTCTCTGCATTTAATAATTTCAACAATTCTTTTTGCAGCTTTTATTGGTTCTTCAAAATTAATTGGTTTGCTTAAAGGTGCAACATGAGCAGCATCAATCCCTAAAAGACCAAAAACTGCTATTTTCAAACCATTCTTATTTACAACAGTATAAGATCTAATTGCATCTCTGCCTTCTAATAATCTTAATTTTGTGTTTAAAATAAATTTAATAGGTATCTGCATATTTGCAGAAACAATTTCAGGGTAACCACCATTCTTTTTAGCTGATGATAAAATATTTACTAAGGTTTCAGGTCCAAAGTCAAACTCATGATTTCCTAAGGTTATTACATCATAACCCATTTTTTTCATTAAATTTAATTGAAAACCTGTTTCTTCTTCTGCAACATGAAAAAGGCTTCCCATAAGAAAATCTCCTGCATCAAGTATAAGTGTTGCATCTTTATGTTGCTCTTTTGAATTAGCAAATAGTGTTGATAATCTGGCAAAGCCGCCTATTGTCCCATCATCATTTATGCTTAAAGGCGTGTATTCACTTTCCGGTCCATATCCTGTTAATTTAGAATGCATATCATTGGTATGCAATATTGTAAGCTCTTGCGAATAAGTATTTATTGATATTGCAAAAAACAGAATTGAAACTTGTAATACAACTCTTAATTTATTTTTCATGGTTTTTATTTTAGTTTTTTTCAAAATTAATAATTATTAACAACGATTTTAAATAATTTTGCGAAATATTTACGTTATAATGAAAACTACAATAAACAAATATTAAAAAGATGATAAAAAGAACAGCATTAATTTTAATTACAAGTTTTATTTTTTTTATTTCATCTGCACAAGAATATACTGTAAGCGGATATATTAAAGATGCCAAAAAACAAGAACCTATAATTGGGGCAGCAGTTTTTGAAGCAAACACCGTAACCAACGGAACTCCCACTGATACAGAAGGTTATTTCAGTCTTGACTTTACAAAAAGCAATATTTTACTAAAAGTTGGTTATATTGGTTTTAAAGATACTGTTTTAGATTTGCACCTTACAGGTGATACTTCAATAACCGTTTTTATGCAAAGTGCAACAGAAATTGAAGAAGTTGAAATTGATAAAAATGAAATAAAATGGAAACCCAAAGATAATTCTATTGCAGGAAATCAAAAAGATGCTTCTGCAAGATTATTCGATAAAAATTGTTTAATGGAGAATATAAAGATTTATGTTCCTCATTTTATAACTTTAAAGCCTGAACTTACAAATTTAGAAGATTTATTCTACACAAAAGGAAAAGGAAGCAATCAGGCATTAACTTTTATTGATGGTACAAGGATGTATTCTACAAATCAGGTTTTAAGTTTTCAACCTTTGGTTGATAAAAACAGCATAAAGTCAATAAAATATTTTTACGGAAACTATCCTGCAAAATATGGTGCATATCTTTCGCCTGTTTTAGATATTTCTATGGAAGAAGGTGATGAAGATGCTTTTTCAGGTTCAGCAACAATTAGCTTAATTAATACAAACATAAACCTTCAAGCACCTGTAATTAAAGGTGTTTCCTCTATTTTTGTATCGGGTAATTTCAACTATTTTAATAATGCTTACGCAGATATTTTTAGGTCGGAAAATGATTTATGGACAAAACCAAGTTCATACGATATATTTGCAAAATATTCTCATAAATTATCGGAAAATGATAAAGTTTATGCTTCATTCTTCACAACAAATAATAAAAATGAGTATGAATTAATTAATGAAAGACTTGATGATATTGTTTACAGTTCAGAAATGACAACTTCTGAAAAAAAAGTAAACACTTTATTATCTGCACATTGGGAACATGTTTTTTCGCCTGACTTTGTAAGTGATGTGTTTTTAAGTTTTAGCAAATACAAACTTAATCAAGAAATTTTAGAAGATACAATTGGTCTTGTTGCAGGCACACGTTCAATAATTGCAAATGCAAATACCGATATAAAAAGCACAAATAATGATATTTCTTTAAATTTAAATTTTAAATATAATGCAATTTCTGACCATAATATTGAATTTGGAGCAAGTGCAACAAACCATAATTTTATGAGTTCGGAAGGAAATTTAGCTATAAATGATTTTAGTAATGTTTTTTCATTTGATACAACTTGGCAAGAAGACGCTATAAATGCACAAGAATATATTGTTTTTGCACAAGATAAATATACTTTTTCAGATGAGTTAGATTTCTTTTTAGGAATGCACTTTTCAGCTTTTGTTTCTGATAATAAAACTTATTTTTCTGTTCAACCAAGAATTACTGCAAATTATGAATTGTTTGATTGGGTTTCATTAAATGCTTCATATTCAAACTATAAACAATACATACATTTTGTATCAAACAGATATGCA
>JAADEE010000042.1 GCA_013153575.1 Chlorobiota bacterium | reverse complement strand
AAAAACTTTCTGAAATTAAATTTACTTTATGAACAATTGCAGGATAAATTTGATTTATGCTATCGCTTCCTATATCTTTAAAGAAAAAAAGATATTCACCAGTTAAGTATTTTGAGAATGAAATAAATCCAATTAAAATAATTAAAGCAGAAAGTGTGTAAACATTAAAAATTTGTAGTGTTTTAATTTCTTTATATTCAACCTGTTGGTTTTTTTTTATTGTTTTGGGTGATTTTTGCTTTTTCTCTCTTTTCATAATTACCTTTTGAGGTGATAATTGTTTCAAAAATATGATATTATTATCTAAAACAGAAAAAAACTGTTTATATGTTTATATATTTGTGATAAATATTTATTGTTTTTGGGAAATTTAAGAAAAAAAATATACAATATTTCAGATAAAGGCGGTAAGCGTTTAGGTTTTGATTTGCCATATTTTGTTGAAAATGGTTTTTGGGTTTTGCTTGCTCAATTTGTAAATCTAACCGCTTCTCTTGTAATGTCTGTTGTTTTTGCAAGATATCTTTCAAAAGAAATTTTTGGCGAATATCAATTGTTGTTATCGTTTTTAGGAATTTTGGCAATTATTTCATATTCAGGACTTAATACTTCAATTGTGAGGTCTGTTGCAAAAGGTTTTGATTATAGCTATGTAAAGGCTGTTAATTTTAGTTTTAAAAAATCATTACTTGCTATTCCAATTTTTTTAGCTTTATCATTTTGGTATTATTATCAAGAAAACCAAGAACTTTCAATTGTTTTAATTGTTGCAGGTTTAATGTTTTCTTTTATTTATGCTCATAATAAATGGGCTGCATATAATAAAGGGAAAGCTAAATTTGAGCTTGTGGCAAAACAACAAATATTGCAAAATATTACATTAAATGTTTTGTTGATATTTGCTGCTGTTTTTTTTTCGGAAAATTTATTTGCAATTACAGGGATTTATCTTGTTGTTAATGCCGGATTTAATACTTTTTGGCACTTTCAAACAAAAAAAGAAATAACAAATAAAAAAGTAGATGATGATTGTATTCCTTATGGAAAGTATTTAACAAAAATGAGCCTTTTTTCTATTTTTATTTCTTATTTTGATAAGATAATAATTGGAATTATTGATGTTAAAATATTAGCTATTTATGCAATTGCATTGAAATTGTTTGATGTAATAAAACAAATTATAAAAAGTTTCTACTCTATAAGTTTTCCAAAGTTTGCTCAAAAAAAAATTAAAATAGAACGGTATAAAATACTTATAATAATGCTAATTGGTGTTTTATTTACAGTTGTTTTATATTTTGTTTCTAAACCTGTAATAATTTATTTCTATACAGATAAATATGCAGAGGTTGTAGATATTTTTAGAAAGTTAATTTTTGTATTGCCATTGATTTTTGTAAGTCCTTTATTTGCAAACAAAGCAAGGGCTCAAAAAGACAAGCAACGTATTGTTTTAGCAAATATTTTTGCTCCGGTTTTGGCTGTTATTTTATCTATAATTGTTTTTATAATAACAGAAAATATTGAGTATTTTGTTCTTGTAAAGGTTTATATTTTACAAGTTGCTTATTTTATTGTACTTGTTCCTGTTTTTAAGAGAAATTAAATTTTTATAACAACTCTTCCTGTATAATCAATTCCGTTTAATAAAACATTAATATTATTTTCTTTAAAATATTCATCAATTGCTTTTCTGCATCCTTGCCAATGACCATAATCATCAATAATTAAAACACCTTTTTCAGAAAGTAGCGGATAAAGATAATCCATTTCATGTTTTGTTGATTCATACCAATCAGTATCTAACCTCAATAATGAAATTTTTTGAGGTACTGTTTGAGGTATTGTTTCTTCAACTTTACCTTTTATAAAAATAATGTTTTCTTTTGGGTAGCCTGTTGAGTATA
The DNA here is from genome assembly GCA_013153575.1 of Chlorobiota bacterium. Classification (GTDB taxonomy): domain Bacteria; phylum Bacteroidota; class Bacteroidia; order Bacteroidales; family JAADGE01; genus JAADGE01. Next base: position 1,566 of record JAADEE010000042.1, on the reverse strand, counting down.
GGTTGGATTTTACTTCTTCAAGCTCTGAACGGCACCAATTTGAACCGGTTTCTTTATTCATTGTTAATGAATATTTTTCTTTAGCTTTTTTGTTTACATAATTTATATCATCTTCTGTTGGCTCACTCATTCCTTCATAAGTATCATATAAATATATTTTTTTGTCGGTTATATTATTTTTTAACAAAGTTAAAGCAATCATCATTGAACTTCCACCTTTCCATACACCACATTCAACATAATCGCCATCAATTTTGTTTTTTATTGAATATTCTACACTTTTGTATAAGGAATAAAGTCTTTCAGTTGAAGTCATTGTGAAAGGTTTACATTTTTCGGCAAGTTTAAAAAAATCATCTTCCATGTCAGGAAAAAATTCCACCGAATTTATTTTTTGAACCTTATAACCTAATCGTTTTATAAATCTTAATATTATTTTTTTCATTTGTGTTTATTTTTTTGCAATTATAAAATATCCGCCATGATAATTTTTTAGTTTCGGATGATTTTTAATCCATTTTGTATTATCAAGTTTGTTTAAGATGTTGAAAAAAGGAAACAGCAAGTATCCAATATATCTAATTCCAAAAGGTAATGATTGTATTAATGTTCTGTTCATTCCATTTTTTACGGAAAAAAAACGCCCCATAACTTCAATAACTTCAACCTTAAATCCAACATTTTTAAGTTCATTTATCCATTTTGTGTTTGTCCATCTTTGAAAATCGTAAGGGTCTGCATGAACAGGAAATAAAAATGGTACGGAAATAATAAGTTTTCCGTTTGGCTTTAAAACTCTGTAACATTCTTTAATTCCCAAATTTATTTTTTCAACATGTTCAAAAAGTTCAATTGCATTTATAACATTAATGCTTTCTGTTTCAATGTTATTCATATTTGCAATATCTAAAACAATATCAGGCTTGTGTTTTTTTTCTATGTCTGCAAAGATCCATTTTTCTACTTTGTTTTTAGGTTTTTTAAAAGCACCTCTATCTCTTCCTCCAATATCTAATACAATACCAAAATATTCATCTTTGTATTTCTTTAAAAGTTTATCAAGATGTTGTCTTCGGCATGATTTTCTGAAATATTGTTTTACTTTTTTGTTCATTTTATTTAAGGTGTTTTATTATTTTATGAAAAAGTATAGAAGAATAGATGTTTATAATTTTAAATATGTTTATACTTTTTATTTTTTTGTTTGTTTTGAAAACTTCTTCCATGAAATTATAATATTGTTGTCCAACTTCGTTCATTGTTGGTATATTAATGTTTTTTTGAAAGCTTGAATAATTGTTTGAAATTTCATTAAAACAAGAAATAATTTCAGAATTTTTATTAAAAACTAAACCTCCTTTTTTTGTTATTTCAGGATGTCCGCCATCATTTAAAACAACAGCCGGTAACCCACAGTGTAAGGCTTCAATAAGTGAATTAGAACAAGGGTCGTTTTTTGATGCTGTTATATAAATGTCGTGTTTTTTTAGTTGTTCAGCAAGTTTGTTGCTAGGTAAAGGTTCTATGGTTTTTATGTTTTTGAATTTGTATGGACTATTTCCGCAA
>JAADEE010000099.1 GCA_013153575.1 Chlorobiota bacterium | reverse complement strand
TAAGAAGTTGTCTTTCCAGTATTGTGCTTCCCCACCCTTGTTAATGTTATCAACCATGCTAACAATGTATCCGTTATCTTTTTCTGTATTAAAAATTATACATCCTTTATCGAGTTTGTTTATATTAATTCCGTTTTCATAATCTATTTCAAAACTTTCATCTTTTTCTTTTACTTTAATGTACGTGTCTTTATTTTCTGTTTTGAAAAGTCCTACGGCATTTACAAGTTCATCTTCAATAAGGCAATCTTCAAGAATTATTGCATAAAATTCGCCACTATTAACTTTTGGGTGAGTTGATTGCTCGTATAAATGCTTTGCAATGTTTTGCGATTGTTCTAAAAATGACTTTTCATCTTCAAATATTTTGCTTGTGTATGAAAATGTTTCGTTTAATTCTAAATCTGTTTCGTGCTGAAATCTATAAAAATTATCATTCTTAAAAGGTGATAAAAAAAATTGCAACATTAAATCATTAAGCATTTCTCCTTGAAGTTTTAAAATACTGTTAGATAATGTTGTACCTTCTTCTCTTGATTTATTGCCAACTCTATGAACAATTATATTTTTTAATTTTGTGTTTGAAAAGTCAATCATATATTTTTTTTTTATTGAAAAGCTAATTTTTTAGTAATTACTTATATCCGCAGGACTACATTTAACTATCTGATAGTCATCGCATCAATAGTTTTAATTATGTGATGAATATTTGCTGATAACTTCCTGTTTATTAACAAATTGATAGGATGACTTGCGGATTTTAGGTAATTATAAAAAATGAATGATATTTAGCTTGTTTAAAATATCATTCATTTATTAACGTGAGTTTTTAGGATTTGATATTATTTATAAAATGGTAATTTAACAATTTGTGCTTTAAGCATTTTTTTTCTTACTTTTATAAATATTTCATTTCCAAATTTCCATGAACCTTTATTTATGTATGCCATTCCTATTCCTTTTTTTAGCATTGGCGACATAGTTCCTGATGTAACTTTTCCTATTAAATTTTCATTTTCGTCATAAACTTCATAATCTTTTCTAGGAATTCCTCTATCAATCATTTCAAAACCTCTAAGGCGCTTTTCAACACCGTTTTCTTTCTGGTTTTCAAGATATTCTCTATTTATGAAATTGTTACCTTCGGTAAATTTAGTAATCCAGCCAAGTCCTGCTTCAATTGGTGAGGTAGTGTCATTTATATCATTTCCGTAAAGGCAATAGCCCATTTCAAGTCTTAAAGTATCTCTTGCAGCAAGTCCGGCAGGTTTTATATTGAATTCTTTTCCTGCTTCAAAAATTGCATCCCAAATTTTTTCTGCATCGTCATTATACATGTAAAGTTCAAAACCACCTGCTCCTGTATATCCTGTTGCTGAAATAATTACATCTTTTACTCCTGCAAATTCGCCTGTTTTAAATGTGTAAAATTTAATTTCAGAAAGATTTACATCGGTTAATTTCTGCAAAACTTTTGTTGCATTTGGTCCTTGAATTGCAAGTTGCGAAATATTATCAGATGCATTTTCAAGTTCTGCACCTTCTGAATTTTGACTTACAAGCCAGTTCCAGTCTTTTTCAATATTTGCAGCATTAACAACAAGCATGTATTTATTTTCTTCATAAAAATATACAATTAGGTCATCAACAATACCGCCTTTATCGTTTGGGAAACAAGAATATTGAGCATCACCTACTTTTAAAGTTGCAACATCGTTTGATGTTACTTTTTGAACAAAATCAAAAGCTTTTTCGCCTTTTACCCAAATTTCGCCCATATGTGATACATCAAAAACTCCAACATTTTTTCTAACATTAATGTGTTCGTCATTAACTCCTGTGTATTCAACAGGCATTTCATATCCTGCAAACTCAACCATTTTACCGCCAAGTTCTTTATGCTTGTTGTTAAATTTTGTATATTTCATTAATTTATTTTTTAGTGAATTAAAAAAGCTGCTCCGCAAATATACGAAACAGCTTTTATTTAATTTATGATTTATAACATTTTAAAATAATTTACCTATTAAATCAACAACTCTTGAAGAATATCCCCATTCGTTATCATACCAAGATAAAATTTTAACCATGTTTCCGTCCATTACCATTGTGCTTTCAACATCGTAAATTGATGAGTGAGAGTTGTTAATAATATCAACTGAAACAACTGGATCTTCACAATATTGTAAAATTCCTTTCATTGGACCTTCTGCAGCTTTTTTCATTGCAGCATTAACTTCTTCAACAGTAACATCTTTTTCAAGAACTGCAACTAAGTCAACAATTGAACCTGTTGGTGTTGGAACTCTCATTGCCATTCCGTCAAGTTTTCCGTTAAGTTCAGGAATAACTTTACCTACTGCAACAGCAGCTCCTGTGGTTGTAGGAATAATTGAGACGGCAGCTGAACGTGCTCTTCTTAAATCACTGTGAGGTCCATCAAGAATAACTTGGTCGTTTGTGTATGAGTGAACAGTTGTCATTAAACCATGTTTAATACCAAAGTTATCATTTAAAACTTTTGCAATTGGAGCAAGACAGTTTGTAGTACAAGATGCATTTGAAACGCAAGTATCTTCGTCTCTTAATTCTTCATCGTTAACTCCAAGAACAATCATATTATCAATTGTATCTTTTGCAGGAACTGTAAGAATAACTTTTTTAGCTCCATTTTTAAGGTGATCTCCATATCCACCTCTTTCTCCTTCACGAGTTCTGAAAACACCTGTTGCTTCAATTACAACATCAGGCGTTGATGCCCAAGGGATTTTTGCAGGATTTCTTTCTTCACTAACACCTATTTTCATACCATTTACAGTAAGACCGGCATCATCGTAAGAAACTTCACCGTTAAATTTACCTTGTGTAGAATCATACTTTAATAAATGAGCTAAAACTTTATTACTTGTTAAGTCATTTATTCCAACTATTTCATAATCTGTGTTTTCTAGAATAATTTTAAAAACATTTCGTCCTATACGACCGAAACCATTTATTCCAACTTTAATTTTTGCCATTGTATATAAATTTTAATTATTTTGTATTTTTAATTTTAGGCAACAAATGTAAAACTAATATTTATAATGTTCAAGAAAATTATAATCATTATGCATTTTTTGTGATATATATTTGTTTTTTGTAATTTTTAAAACATTATAACGTTTACTAAATTAATAAAATAATACAATTATGAGGATTCTTATTTTTTTATTCTTTATTTTTATTGAAATAAATTCTTTTTCGCAAAATGTTAAAGATTCAATAAATTGGATTAGTATTGAAGAAGCCGGAAGTAAGTTTTTAAAGGTTCAAAAGCCTATTATGATTTATTTTTACAAACAAGATTGTGATTCATGCAGAGAACAAGAAAAAACAACATTCTCAAACCCCGAAGTAGCAAATTATATTAATATTTTATTTTATCCTGTAAAGATTAATGCTGAAACAAAAGATAGTTTAAAGTTTTTTGATGGTAAGTATTATT
>JAADEE010000081.1 GCA_013153575.1 Chlorobiota bacterium | reverse complement strand
AGGATAAGTTTTATTTCTAAAAATAAAGAATTTAATGAAGAATTTTATCCATACATAAACTTATTTAATGAATTTTATGGTGCAGGTTTATCATCAATTGTATTTCAAGAAATAAGAGAAAGTAGAGGACTTGTATATTCGGCTTATGCATATTTAAGCACACCTAAAAAAAGGAAAGATCACCATTACTTATATGCTGCACTTTCAACACAACCTGATAAAATGAAAGTTGCAATGGACGCAATGACTGATTTACTAAACAATATGCCTGAGGCAGAAAAACAATTTGAAGCGGCAAAAGAATCTGCTCTTAAAAAATTAGAATCTAAAAGAGTAACAAAATCAAATATTTTCTGGACATATTTAGGTCTTAAAAAATTAGGTATTGATTATAATATTGATAAAGAAACTTACGCAAAAATTAAAGAAATGACTTATGAAGATTTTAAGAAATTCTTTAAAGAAAACATTGCAAACAAAAAATTTGATATAACTATTGTTGGAAAAAAAGACAATATTAATTTCAAACAAATAAAAGAATATGGCAAAATTGAAGAATTAGGTCTTGATGATATTTTTAATTATTAACGTGAGTTCGATATAACCCACTCATAAAAAAGCCGACTTAAAAGTCGGTTTTTTTCTTTTCTAAAAATTATCAAAATCCATTTTCATAACAGACTCATAACCTATTTTAAAAACTTCATCAGCTTCTTTTATACTAAAAAACGAGCTATACCTTAACTCTTTCGGTTCAATAAAAACATCTACAAATTCTTTAAGCTCCGGCAATTTACAATTCACTGCTAAATCAAGAGTCCTTCCTATTATATGCTTCATGCTTCCTATTTTTTCAGTTTTAATAACAGGAACTAAATTAACAGCAATAAGTTTTTCACAAATATTTTGCAAAGGCTTAAAAGGCAAATTATCAAGCAAACCACCATCAACATAATGATAACCATCTATTAAAACAGGCTCAAACATAATAGGAATACTCGAAGATGCAATTACAAAATCACTCAATACACCTTTATTATGATATTCAACGCTTCCTTTACTAAAATTTGTAACACAAGCATAAAAAGGAATTTGCAAATCTTCAATTCTTTTAACAGAATAAGCATCTTCAAGTTCTTTCCTTAAACCATCTAAACTAAAAAAACCTTTACGAGGAAATCTAATACTTGTATATTCTGAAAAACCTCTATTTTTTATAATTTTAAGAGCATCCTCAGGTGATTTTCCATCAGCAATTAAAGAACCTGCAATTGAACCCGCACTTGCACCCGAAATTACATCAGGCTCAATACCTTTTTCTTTCAAAGCTTTAATTACACCTAAATGTGCAAATCCTCTTGAACCACCTCCACTTAACACTAATCCTACCTTGTATTTCTTCATTATCTTTTTTTTATAAATTTAAATAAAGATTTCACAATCCCAAAATAAATGCAAATATCTTATGTTAATTAAAAAAAATGTCGTTTATTTGCATTATCTAAAATCATTCTAAATAACAAAAACTAAATTAAAATTGATATGGAAAAAAACAATGTAAAAATAACTTTCGCGGGAAATCCTATGCCACTTTCAGGAAAAGAAATAAAAGTTGGTGATAAAGCTCCTGATTTTACTGCTGTTGGCAACGATTTAAAACCTGTAAACTTTTCAGATTTTTCAAAAAAAGTAAGAATAATTTCGGTATTTCCTTCATTAGACACAGGAGTATGCGAGTTACAGAACATACGTTTCAACAAAGAAGCTGCCGAAAACAAAGATGTTGTAATAATTTCAATTTCAGTTGATTTACCATTTGCACAAAAACGTTTTTGCGGTGCAAAAGGAATTGATGCCGCTGTAACAATTTCTGACCACAAAGATTTAGATTTTGGTGAGAAATACGGTTTTGTAATGGAACCTTTAAGACTTCTTGCAAGAGGTGTTATTGTTGTTGACAAAGACGACACAGTAAAACACGTTGAATATGTTAGTGAAGTTACAACCGAACCTGACTATGAAGCAGCTTTAAAAGTTGCTAAATCATTAGTTTAAATCTTAAATAAATAAATTTAAAATCCCTGTTTTATTTTTTAAAGCAGGGATTTCTTTTGTTTTAATAAATACTTCGTATTTTCGCAACTTAAAATAAAAAATATGGCTGAAGCAAATTTTATAGATTACGTTAAAATATTCTGCAAATCCGGAAAAGGAGGAGCAGGTTCTATGCACTTTTATAGAGATAAAATAACTGCAAAAGGTGGTCCTGACGGGGGTGATGGAGGACGTGGAGGTCATATCATAATAAAAGGAAACAGACATAAATTTACCCTTTTGCATTTAAGATACCAAAAACACACAAAAGCCCCTTCCGGAGAAAATGGTGCAGCAAATAACAGACATGGTGCAGAAGGAAAAGATATTATTATTGAAGTTCCATTAGGAACAGTTGCAAGAGATGCTGAAACAGGCGATTTTATCTTTGAAGTTACTGAACACGACGAAGAAGTTATTCTAATGCAAGGCGGACGTGGAGGTTTAGGAAATACAAATTTTAAATCCTCAACAAATCAGTCGCCAAGATATGCACAACCGGGTGAAGAAGGCGAAGAAGGTTGGGTAATCCTTGAGCTTAAAGTTCTTGCAGATGTAGGTTTAGTTGGCTTTCCAAATGCAGGAAAATCAACATTACTTTCTGTAATTTCAGCAGCAAAACCAAAAATTGCAAATTATGAATTTACAACACTTGCACCTAATTTAGGAATGATACAATATCGTGAAAATCAATCATTTGTAATGGCTGACATCCCGGGTATTATTGAAGGTGCTGCCGAAGGAAAAGGATTAGGATTAAGGTTTTTACGACATATTGAACGAAATTCTGTATTACTTTTCATGATACCTGTTGATACAAACGACATAAAAAAAGAATACAACATTTTATTAAACGAACTTAAAAAATATAATCCGGAATTATTAGATAAAGAAAGAATTCTTGCACTAACAAAATCAGATATGCTTGATGATGAGCTTATTGAAGAAATGAAAGAAGAACTTCCTGATATGCCTTATGTTTTCATTTCATCAATTGCACAAAAAGGTTTAACCGAACTTAAAGATGTGCTTTGGAAAGCAATAAATTCATAAAATAAAGCCCACAATTTATCTCGTGGGCTAAAATATTTTATCAAATATCATAAATTATCTTCCTATAGGTTGAGCAAACTTTTTAACATCGTTTGCCGTAATTTTTTTATCACACAGAATAATTAAACGTTCAATAACATTTCTAAACTCACGAATATTTCCTGTCCATTTAATTTTTTGTAATTCTTTTATTGCTGCTTTATCGTAAGTTAATTTTGCAGTTCCATGCTCCTTTGAAATTTGTTTCATAAAATGCTCTGCAAGAATAGGAATATCCTCTACCCTTTCGTTTAAAGACGGAACTTTAATTAAAATTACACTTAAACGATGATATAAATCTTCGCGAAAGCGTTTTTCTG
>JAADEE010000265.1 GCA_013153575.1 Chlorobiota bacterium | reverse complement strand
AAATTAGTATCTTCTGTAACTTTAATTTCATTATCATTTACAAATATTTTGTAATCCTTTATTTTTACTTTTTTCTTTATTACGAAATCTTTGTTTTTTGAACTTAAATTTGTTTCATTCTTACCTTTGCTAATTACCAAAGAAGCATTACATGAACCAAAACCTGAAGCTGTTTTTACAACATTATTAATATCAACTTTTAAATTCTTTGTAATAATATTTAATTTATTTTCAGTACCTTGTTCTGTGTAACCTAATGATTTATAAACTTTGTTTTCTGCAAGAGCATGAATGCCAAAAATTGTTTCAATAATTCCGGCAGCACCAAAAGTATGACCTATGTAAGCTTTTACACTACTGATATTTGCATTATTTAATTTTGTTAATGCAAGTGCTTTTGCTTCCATTTCGTCATTATACAAAGTTGCTGTTCCATGTGCTGAAACGTAACCAACATCATTTGGTTTAATTTCTGCTTCAAGCAAAGATTTATTTATTGCAATTGCAAGTTCTTCACCTGTACGTGAAGGCCCAGAAATATGATTTGCATCATTGCTACTTGCGCCTCCTGAAATTATAATTGTAGGTTTTAATGCTTTTTTTATGTCTTTCGTAAGAATAATTGTTCCGGCACCTTCGCCCGGTGTCATTCCTGTTCTGTTTTTATCAAAAGGTTTGCATGCTTCTTCACTAACAGCTTTGAATGCTTGAAAACCGGAAAGTGTAAATTCCGGCAATATGTCTGCTCCTGTAACAATTACATTTTCAAATTTATTTTCATCAATTAATCGTTTTGCAACAATAACTGCTAAAGCTCCTGAAATACAAGCATTTGAAATTGTAATAGCTTCGTTAGGATTTTTAAAGTACTGTTTAATTATTTCGCTTGATTTCCAAAGTTGAACTCTATCTTCTTCAAATTTATTTTTATTATTTTTATTAAGAAGATTAATATTTCCTTTTGTTGTTGAAATTATAATTGCTGTTTTTTTATCCGTAATATTAACTTCAGATTTTGAAAGTGCATCATTAATTGAAATAATTAATAATTTTTCAAAGTTTGTATATTTTTTATTATCAGCAAGTTCTGAAAAAAGTAAATTGAGTTTATCTTTATTACATAATGAAACATATGCCGGTATAGGACTTAAAGTTTTGTCATTTATTTCTGTTATTCCTGAAATATTTTTTTCAAAATTCAAGAAATTTTCTAAACTTGTAAATCCAAGAGACGAAACAATATTATGTGAAGATACGTAAACCATTAAGAAGTATTTTAATAGATTACAAAAGTAAATTTCTTAATTTATAATTAAAATATTTTTTTTGCATAAAATTTTAAGGCAAGAAATTTGCTATATTTTCACAAATAAAATTGAATAATAATATGATAGTTTTAAGAAATTCTTTAATAATTGCTTTAATATTTTTGTTTAACTTATCTTTTTCACAGAAAGAAATAAAAATGGTTCTCATAAAAGGAGGAACTTTTGAAATGGGAAGCAATAGTAAAGTTTTTAAAGATGAAACTCCTGTACATGAAGTTACAGTTAGTAGTTTTTATATTTCGCAATATGAAATGAGTTATGACGAATATGCTGCTTTTTGTGGTATTGCCGGTTATAATGAGCCTTATGGAACTCCCGGGTTTCCTGCAACAAACATAACTTGGGAACGTGCTGTTATGATGTGTAATTGGTTAAGCCGAAGAAATGGTTTTGATAAAGCATACCAAATTGAAAGAGATGAAAAAAAAGGAGTATTTAATGTCATATGTGATTTTAAATCAAACGGTTATAGGTTACCAACTGAGGCTGAATGGGAATATGCTGCAAAAGGAGGAAATCGTTCAAAAGGATACGTTTTTAGTGGCAGCAACAGTCCTTATTTAGTTGCTTGGTTTAGTGAAACATACCAAGGACTTGAACATAAATCAGGTGAACTTTTACCAAATGAAAAAGGTATTTATGATATGACCGGTAATGTTGCAGAGTGGTGTTGGGATTATTATTCTGAAAATTATTATAAACAAAAAGATACTTTAAATCCAACAGGTCCTGTTGCCGGTTCTGCAAGAGTTTATAGAGGTGGAACAAGACGAGATAAAATTGATAATATAAAGGTTACAAGACGTTCATATTTAGAGCAAAAAAAGAAAGATTTATATATTGGTTTTAGGGTTGTTAGGAGTAAGGTTGATTAAAAAATATGTATTTTCTTTACCTCATAAAATATAACAATTCAAAACTTTAATTTGAAACATAGCATAACATTATCAGAACTTCAAAACAAAATTAGCAATAGTATCAAGGAAAATTTTTCTGACAGATATTTTATTGTTGCTGAGATTAGTGAACTCAACGAGAGTAGGGGACATGCTTATTTAGAACTTTCTGAAAAAAACGAAGATGAAGTGCTTGTTGCAAAAGCAAGAGCAACTATTTGGGCTAGAACTTACAGAATGTTAAAGCCATATTTTGAATCGGCAACGGGTCATAAATTCGAAGCAGGTTTAAAAGTTTTAATTGTTGTTACAGTCGAGTTTCATGAAGTTTATGGTTTTAGTTTAAACATAAAAGATATTGACCCAAATTACACAGTTGGTGATATTGAAAGAAAAAGATTGTTAATAATTAAACGTCTTGAAGAAGATGGTGTTATTAACATGAACAAAGAACTTGATATTCCTATTGTTCCGCAAAAAATTGCTGTTATATCTTCGGAAACTGCTGCCGGTTACGGTGATTTTATTGACCAAATTAAAAATAATGATTATGGTTTTAAGTTTTATACCAAACTTTTTTCGGCAGCTATGCAAGGAGAAGAAACTGAAAGTTCGGTAATAAATGCTCTTGAAAAAATATTTGAATATGATGATGTTTTTGATGTTGTTGTAATTATTAGAGGTGGAGGTTCAAAGTCGGATTTAAGTTGGTTTGACTCTTATCAAATGGCATTAAATATTTCACAATTTCCTTTACCTGTTTTAACAGGAATTGGACACGATAAAGATACTTCAATTGCAGATTTAGTTGCTCATACAAGCCTAAAAACACCAACAGCAGTTGCAAATTTTTTAATTGATAATGTTGCTGAATATTACAATTATTTAATACAACTTTCAGAAGATTTTTCTTTCAAAATTAAAGAAATTATTAATGAAAATAAAAATAATTTAGACTTCTTAATATCTAACTTTAAGCCTATTGTAAATGAAATTCTATTAACAAAAAGTTCTGATTTAGAGCTTATTAAACAAAGTTTAAAAAATATTGTTCAAACAAAAATAAATGATGAGAATTATATATTGCAACAAATACCTAATAAACTTAAAAATAGCATTAACAGGCTTATAAGCAATGAAAATCAAAATTTACATATGTATAATGTGAGTTTAAAAAATTTAGTAAATAATAAAATATCAGATAAAAAACACCAGTTAAATATTTTTGAACAAAAAAATAAACTTTTAAGTCCTAATAATATTTTAAAACGTGGATATAGTATAAGTA
>JAADEE010000073.1 GCA_013153575.1 Chlorobiota bacterium | reverse complement strand
TGAGAAAAACCCATTTTAACAAAAAGAATAAATAAAAAGAATAAAAAATAATATCGCATTTCTTATTTTAATTTAAGATATAATTATCCGCAATATACAAATTTTATTAAAAAATCAATTTATATTTTTTTCAGAATAATAACTTAACAATTTATTAACATACTGCAACAAGCTATATATAAGTCTGTTAAGCAACAAATTAACATACTTAATAGTTAGTAGTTTATAAAAGTAATTCTTTTGAAAAATAAATATATAAATTTGCAAATGGAAACAAAGTTAGCAACCTTTAATTCTGTTTTTTTATGAAGAACGGAATTGTAATTTTAGATTTTGGTTCACAATATAACCAACTAATTGCCAGACGTATTAGAGAGTTTGGCGTATATTCGGAAATACTTCCTTTTAATTCCGATATTGAAGAAATTACCAAGTTAATGCCAAAAGGAATTATCCTTTCAGGAGGTCCTTCATCTGTAAATGCTTCAGATGCAAATCTTATTACTAAAGAAATTTATGAGCTTGGTATTCCTATTTTTGGAATTTGCTATGGTATGCAATTAACTGTTCATTTACTTGGCGGAAAAGTTGCAAAAGGAAACATTGGCGAATACGGCAAATCAACTTTCTTTAAAGATAAAAATGTTAGACTTTTAAAAGATGTTCCTAAAAGTTCAACTGTATGGATGAGCCATTTTGATGAAGTTGAAATTCTTCCAAATGGGTTTGAAGAAATTGGTCACACTTCAACTTGCATAGCAGGAATTGCAAATGAAGAAAAGAAAATTTATGCAACACAATTCCACCCCGAAGTTGCTCATACAGAGTTTGGTACACAAATAATAAAAAACTTTGTTTTTGATATATGCAAGTGTGAGAAAACTTGGAATTTATCCGACTATATTGAAACTTCAATAAAAGAAATTAAGGAAACCGTAGGAAATAAAAAAGTTATTCTTGGACTTTCAGGAGGTGTAGATTCTTCGGTTGCAGCAATGTTAATTCATAAAGCAATTGGCAACCAACTTACTTGCATTTTTGTTGATTTAGGACTAATGCGAAAAAATGAAGCAAAAAATGTAATGCAAACTTATGGCGAACATTACAATATGAACATAATTCATGTAGATGCTTCAAAAGAATTTCTTTCTGCCCTTAAAGATGTTTCAGATCCTGAAACAAAACGAAAAATTATTGGTCATAAATTTATTGATGTTTTTAACCGTGAAGCAATCAAGCTTAAAGATGTTTCATTTTTAGCACAAGGCACAATTTATCCTGATGTTATAGAAAGTAAATCTGCAAAAGGAGGTCCTTCAGTAACAATAAAATCACATCATAATGTTGGCGGTTTACCCGAAGAAATGAACCTTAAACTTCTTGAACCTCTTAAAGAACTTTTTAAAGATGAAGTTCGTAATTTAGGTTTACAACTTGGCATTCCTAGAAAAATGATAATGAGGCATCCTTTCCCTGGACCCGGTTTAGGAATAAGAATTTTAGGAGCAGTTGATGAAGAAAAAGTAAAAATTCTGCAAGAAGCAGATGATATTTTTATTCAAGAACTTTACAAAAATAATTTGTACGATAAGGTAAGTCAAGCATTTGTAGTTTTGCTTCCTGTAAAATCAGTTGGAGTAATGGGCGATGAAAGAACTTATGAATACACAGCAGTTATTCGTTCGGCAAACACAACAGACTTTATGACAGCAACTTGGTCTCGTTTACCTTATGATTTTCTTGATTTAGTATCAACAAGAATTATTAACGAAGTTAAAGGCATAAACAGAGTTGTTTATGATATAAGCTCTAAACCACCGGCAACAATTGAATGGGAATAAAATTTAATAAAATAAGATTATAAAAACAACATAAATCATGAAAATATTAGACGAAGCATTAACATTTGACGATGTTTTATTAGTTCCTGCATATTCTGAGGTTTTGCCTCATGAAGTTTCTTTAAAAACAAAACTTACTAAAAATATTAGTTTGAATATTCCCATTTTAAGTGCCGCAATGGATACAGTTACCGGAGAAAGAATGGCAATAGCAATAGCTCTTGAAGGAGGAATTGGTTTTATTCATAAAAATATGAGTATTGAAGAACAAGCAAACATTGTTAAAAATGTAAAGTCTTATAAATTTGAACAAAAAGAATATCCTAATTCTTGTACTGATAAAAATAATAATTTACGTGTTGGTGCAGCAGTTGGAGTAAGCAATGATTTAATGGAAAGAGTTGATAATATGACAAATGCAGGTGTTGACATTATAACTTTAGATTCTGCTCATGGTCATTCAATACGAATAATTGAAGCACTAAAATTAATAAAAAATAAATACCCTAATTTAGATGTTATAGCAGGAAATATTGTAACTGCAAAAGCAGCACAAGATTTGGCAGATGCAGGAGCAGATGCAGTTAAAATTGGTGTAGGTCCGGGTTCTATTTGCACAACAAGAATTGTTGCAGGAGTAGGTGTTCCTCAACTTACTGCAATTTTAGATATTTTTAAACAACTTAAAGATACCGAAGTTGGAATTATTGCAGATGGAGGAATAAAATATTCAGGAGATTTAGCAAAAGCCATTGCAGCAGGTGCACACACAGCAATGCTTGGAAGTATGCTTGCCGGAACTGACGAAGCATTAGGCAAACTTATTGAAAGAGATGGCAAAAAATACAAAGTATATGAAGGCATGGGTTCAATGTCTGCAATGCAAAGAGGAAGCAAAGACAGATATTTTCAGCAAGATAAATCTGCAAAAAAATTAGTTCCGGAAGGTATTGAAGCTGTTACTGCCTATAAAGGTTTTGTATCTGAAGTTATACTTCAACTAACAGGCGGCTTACGTGCAGGAATGGGATATTGTGGCACAAAAGATATTAATGATTTAAGATACAATTCTCAATTTATTAAAATTTCAAAAGCAGGTTTAGTTGAAAGTCATCCTCATGATGTTTCCTTAATTAAAAACTCGCCTAATTATTCAAAATAAAATATTAATAACTAAAAATAAATAAAATGAAACAAAAATTAAACGTATTAACAACAGTATTTTTTTTAATGGTTTTCTCTGTATTTATTTCGTGCAACAGCACAGAAGAAAATACAAATAAACCTAAAACTGATGTAGAAGAACATGCACATAGTGATAAAAAAGATTGTGACGGTGTTCATTGGTCGCATCATAAAGGAGAAGATGGTCCTGAAAAATGGAATACTCTATGTGAAGGTTTCTCAGCATGTGGAGGAAATGCACAATCGCCTATTAATTTTGTAACTGATAGTATTTCTGAAAATTCAGATTTACAAGCAATAAAATTTGAATATGGTGAAACTACAACTGACATTATAAATAACTTACATACAATTCAATTTAATGTTTCTGATAGTAACAGTATTGAATTAAATGGAAAAGACTATAAATTACTTCAATTTCATTATCATGCTTTAAGTGAACATACTGTTAATGGAAAATATTTCCCTCTTGAAGTACATTTTGTTCAT
>JAADEE010000069.1 GCA_013153575.1 Chlorobiota bacterium | reverse complement strand
CAATGAGCCAAGTATTAAATTCATGTTTATTAAAACCTAAATGGAAAACGTCTTCTGATGCTTCAGGTGTATGAAATGTACCATCTTCAGTTTCTAAATCTGCTATACAAACAATACCTCCTTGCTTTAAACTTTCGTAAACCTGCTTAATAAATTCATTTGGTTTCTTAAAATGATGAAATGTCATATTTGAAATTACTAAATCAAATTTATTTTTTTCAAGTTTATCTTTATTTGCATCAAAATGAATTAAATCTACATTTTTTATTTCAGCTTGTAATAATTTCTCTTGTAACATATCTAGCATTCCTATGGAATAATCTATTGCTGTTATATGTTTAACGTTTTCAACAAAATGCAAAAGCAACAAACCTGTACCTGCACCAACATCAAGAACATTTGTATTTTTAGAAACTGTTATTTTATTTGTAATTGCATCAAAAGTATTTTTAGCCATTTTTAATCTGCGTTCTTTGGCATCCCATTTTTTTGCATTTTTATCGAATCTATTCATGTTTATTAGTTTCTCGACAGCATATAAATTGAAAATATGCCATCTTCATTTAATTTATGATAATATAATCTTTTTCCGTCATTTGAAATAGTTGGGGCTTCTACAAATGCATTAATATTATCATTAAAAGGTTCTGTTATTTGTATAGGTTTATTAAACACACTGAACTTATTATCTCTTTTTGCATAAAAAAGTTTAAAAACAGGAGGATCTGACAATGTAACTTGTGAATAAAACAATTCTAACATATCAGCAGAAATTTCTCCGGCATACTCAATTGCATTGGTTGTATTTATGTTTTGCAATATATCTTCTTCATTATCAGGAATATTAAAATAATTACCTTCTTTTACTGCAAACCGAATATTTCCTTCATTAGGGAAATTATCACCAATATTAAATTTTGCATTTGACACAAGTAATAAACTCCCATCTTTTGAAATTTCTACACCCATATTTATCCAATATGGAGTTTCAATATTAATTGTTCCTTCAATTTTGCTTAATTCTGTAACTTCACCATTATTAAAGTTGCCGTAAAACAGCGTTTTATTTGAGGAATCTAAGTCTCTTGTAGAAATAAAATAAAAATTATTTGCTGTATCCATAGTTGGATTTGCATCAACATAAGTTGTATTTACTCCCTCTATTTTTCCTTTAAAATAAAAAGTTGTATCATTTATTTTTTCGGCATAATAAAGATCTTTGCTACTATCACCTTCTAAATTGTTAAAAAAAAGATAATTATCATTCTTTGAAATAAAAGGCTCCATTGCATCTGAATTATAATTTAAAATTGTTACCTTTTTTTCATTTTTAAATTCAGAAACCTCATTAACATCAACAGTATATTTATTACATGAAAAAATAAGAGTAAATAAAATAAGTAAGTTTATAAGTTTATGCATTATTTCTTACTTTAATAAATTATCTTCCCAAAAATTAAGCATCATTGTATAAAGATGAAAGCGAGTATTGCCTCCATAAATGCTATGATTTCTATTAGTGTAAATAAATTGATTAAACTGTTTATTTGCTTGAACTAATGCTTCAGTAAATTCTGCAGTATTTTGCCAGTGTACATTATCATCTGCCGAACCATGAACAATTAAAAACTTACCTTTTAATTTATCTGCAAAATTAATTGGAGAGTTATCATCATATCCATTTGGATTTTCTTGAGGAGTACGCATAAAACGTTCTGTATAAATATTATCGTAATATCTCCAATTAGTAACCGGTGCTACTGCAATTCCTGTTGTAAAATAATCAGCACCTTTAGTCATACAAAGTGAAGTCATAAAACCACCGTAACTCCATCCCCAAATTCCAATTTTATTAGGATTAACATACGTTTGTTTCTTTAAATATTTTGCAGTTTCAATAAGGTCAATTGTTTCATATTTACCAAGTTGCAAATAAGTCTGCTTTTTAAATTCTTCACCTCTTGCTCCTGTTCCTCTTGGATCAACAACAACAACTATTGCTCCTTTTTGAGCAAGTAAATTATTCCATCCAAAGTTCCACTCATCTAATACTTGTTGTGAGCCCGGTCCACTATATTGAAAAATTATTACAGGATATTTTTTTGTTTCATCAAAATTTGGTGGTGTAACCATATATGCATTTAATTCAATATTTTCAGAAGTTTTAAATGTAAAAAACTTTTTATTTACTCCTCCGTATTCTTCTGCTAACTGCTTAATTCTTGAATTATCTTTTAAAACTCTTATTAATTTTCCTTTTGAATTATGAAGTGTTACATAAGTTGGTATTTCAATATTTGAAAAGAAATTAATGTAATATTTAAAGTTTTTACTAAACTCTGCATCATTAGTTCCTTTTTGGTCTGATAGTTTTACTTTTTTCTTACCTTTAAAATCTACCTTGTAAATTGCTCTGTTTAATGGCGACTCTTCTGCTGATTGAAAATAAAAGACTTTTTGCTTGGTATCATAACCATAAAAATCTGTAACATCCCAATTTCCTTTTGTAATTTGCCTTATTTCTTTTCCTGAAATATCATGAAGATATAAATGCCTATATCCATCTCTTTCACTTGTCATTACAAAATATTTACCATCTTCTGTAAAATTGATATTATCAAATTCAGCTTCATCAAAATAATATTTATTTGTTTCGGTATATGCAACTTGCGTTTTTCCTGTATTTGGATTTGCATACAAAAGGTCAAATTTATTTTGTAATCTATTTAACCTGAATATTGCTAACTTATTAACATCTTTTGTCCATCTTATCCTAGGAATATAAATATCTTTATCTTCTCCTATACTAACGTTTTTTATTTTTCCTGTTTCAATATCAAAAATATGCACACTAACAATTGAATTATCTTCACCTGCTTTTGGGTATTTAAAACTTCGGTTTTCAGGATATAATTTATTTGCCTCAATTGTAGGATACATCCCTTTAAAAACAGTCATATTAAAAAGTTTAACATCTTTTTCATTAAATTTTATGTATGCTATTTTTTTTCCATCCGGCGACCATTCATAAGCTTTATTAAATTCAAACTCTTCTTCATAAACCCAATCAGGAATACCATTTATAATTTCATTATGTTTCCCATCAAAAGTAATTTGGGTTTCTTTTTCTGTTTCTGTATCTTTTATAAACATATTATTATTCCTTATAAAAGCTATCTTTTTTGAATCTGGTGAAAAACTTGCAATTTGTTGTTTTCCATTATCTGAAACCTTTGATATTTTATTATTAGCTATATCATAAACATAATAATCGGCAGTAAAAGAACGCCTGTAAATTCTTTCATAATTTGTTTGAAGAAGAATTTTTGTTTCATCTGTATTAAACTCATAATCATCAATTTGCAACTTAAAGTTTGATGCTTTAAAAATAGTATCTACAACCTTACCTGTTTCATAACTATATTTTAAAATATCACCGCTTCTATTTTGTGTAGTAAAATGCTCACCATCGTTCATAGAACGAACTCCATAAACAGAACCTGCCCAAAAAAGATAGCTTTTAT
>JAADEE010000230.1 GCA_013153575.1 Chlorobiota bacterium | reverse complement strand
AGATGTTTTAGAAACTTTAAAAAGAATTTATTATAGATTACATGATAGAACTAATTTAGAAAGAGTTGAAGGATTATTAAATAATATGTCAACAGAAAAGAAAACAATAGATTAAACTTAAAAGGGGAAAAATAAGTTTTCCCTTTTTATACGAACACTCTATTTAACATAATATTAATTATAAGACAAATGTGTAAAAATTAAAACTACTTAGAATTTAGTAGTTTTTGTAATTCTTTAATTTCATCTCTATACATAGCTGCTTGAGTAAAATCAAGATTTTCAGAAGCTTTAAGCATTTTATTTTTAGTTGCTTCAATTGTTTTTTCTAATGCATCCTTACTCATGTATTGAACAACAGGATCTGCAGCAATTGAACTTTTATGCACTTCTGTAGAATATTCTTTAACATTGTTATGTTGCTTTTCTGTAAGATTTATTTTTCCAATTTCTTTCTTAATTTGTGTAGGTGTAATATTATTGTCAGAATTATATTTTAACTGAATTTCACGTCTTCTGTTGGTTTCATCAATTGTTTTTTGCATTGATTTTGTAATTTTATCAGCATACATAATAACTTTTCCGTTAAGGTTACGAGCTGCACGTCCTGCTGTTTGAGTTAATGAACGCTCAGAACGTAAAAAACCTTCTTTGTCAGCATCTAAAATTGCAACAAGCGAAACTTCAGGTAAATCAAGTCCTTCACGTAGTAAATTAACTCCAATTAAAACATCAAATAATCCTCTACGTAAATCTTCCATAATTTGTACACGTTCAACTGTGTCAACATCAGAATGAATGTACCTGCTTCTAATTTGCATTTTATCAAAATATTCAGCAAGTTCTTCAGCCATACGCTTTGTAATTGTTGTAACTAAAATACGTTCATCAATTTTGGCTCTTTTGTTAATTTCTTCAATTAAATCATCAATTTGATTTAAACTCGGGCGTACATCAATTGGAGGATCAATTAATCCTGTTGGACGTATAACTTGCTCAACTACAACACTTTCTGTTTTTAAATATTCGTAATCTGATGGTGTTGCACTTAAATAAATTGTTTGTTTATTAAAACCTTCAAATTCTTCAAATTTTAAAGGTCGGTTATCTAATGCAGCAGGCAAACGAAAACCATATTCTACCAAGTTTAATTTTCTAGACCTATCTCCCCCATACATTGCATGTATTTGAGACAGAGTTACATGGCTTTCATCAATTATAACAATAAAATCTTCAGGAAAATAATCTAAAAGACAAAATGGACGAGTTCCAACTTCTCTTCCATCAAAATATCTTGAATAATTTTCAATTCCAGAGCAATATCCGAGTTCTTTCATCATTTCAACATCATAAGTTACACGGTCTTCAATACGTTTTGCTTCAAGATGTTTGCCTATTTCTTTAAAATATTGAACTTGTTTGCCCATATCAAGAATTATCTGATCAATTCCTTGGTTCATTCTTTCTTTTGTTGTTACAAAAATACTTGCAGGATAAATTCTTATATAATCAAGTTCATCAATTGTTTTACCATCTATTGGATTAAATGTTGAAATTTCATCAATTTCATCACCCCAAAAAGAAACACGAATTGCAATATCACTATATGCCGGAAAAATATCAACTGTATCACCTGAAACTCTAAAATTTCCTCTATTTAGCTCAATATCATTTCTTGAATAAAGACTTGCGACAAGGTCACGTAAGAATTTATTTCTAACATAGTTAGAACCTTTCTTAACTTCAATTAAATTTGAATAAAAATCTTCTGGGTTTCCTATTCCGTAAAGGCATGATACAGAAGAAACTACAATTACATCTCTCCTGCCTGTTAATAATGATGTTGTTGTACTTAATCTTAATTTTTCAATTTCATCATTAATGCTTAAATCTTTTTCAATATATGTATTTGAATGAGGAATATATGCTTCCGGCTGGTAATAATCATAATAAGAAACAAAATATTCAACAGCATTATCAGGAAAGAAACTTTTAAATTCTCCATAAAGTTGTGCTGCAAGTGTTTTATTATGACTTAAAACAAGAACAGGACGATTAAGTTTTTCAATAACATTTGCAATTGTAAATGTTTTACCTGAACCTGTTACACCTTGCAAAATTTGAAACCTCTCCCCTGCCTCAATTCCTTTTACAAGCTGCTCAATTGCTTGTGGCTGGTCGCCTGTTGGTTTATATTCTGATTTTAATTTGAAGTTCATTAATTACATTGTTGAATTGTTAAACTGTTTTTGATGACAACTCTAAATACAGAACTCAATCTACTTATGTAAAATAAAATATACTGCTAAATGGTCGCTGTATCCTCCATAATAATTTTTTCCACCATAAGTTTTATTCGGAACTTTAAAGTTTGCTTTTGCATTGTAATATAAAATCTTATCGTCTTTAAAAATTTCACCTTCTTTATTTTCTACATAAAAATCTTTATCATCAACTAATGATTGAGAAACAATTAAATTGTCAAGCATAAACCATTTATAATTTCTTGAATTTGTTCCTTCTTCTTTTATTGATTTGTTATACATTAAGTTATATAATTCATGTGGCTTTGTATGTTTAGTATTATTTGTAGCAAATAAAACCGTATTTACACTTTTATTTTCAGGTTCATCATTTAAATCTCCCATAATAATAATATTTGCATCTTTATTTTTTGAAAGAATTTTATCAACTTCCTTTTTTAAAGTTTCAGCACAGGCAATACGTTTAAATTCAGTTTCTTCTCTCCCACCCCTTCTTGATTTCCAATGATTTACAAAAATGTGAAAAATCTCATTACTTCCTGCAAATTTACCTTTTACATATAAAATATCTCTTAATTTTGAGTTTGGCTCTTGTTTTACGTGAATTGGTATTGATTTATGAGAAACATATTCAAACAAATCACTTCTATACATTAAAGCAACATCAATCCCTCGAGTATCAGGACTTTCTTCATGAACAACTTTATAATTCCCGGCTTTTAAAAGTTTTGTATTTGCAAGGTCTTCAACAACTTTTCTGTTTTCAACTTCGCTTAAGCCTATTATTGCAGGAAGTTCAGAACTTAAATTACTTAAAACCCAAGACAAATCATTTAATTTTTTTTCATAACGTTTTTCATCCCAATGTTTTTTTCCTGTTGGTGTAAACTCTTCATCATAAGTTTTAGGATCATCATAAATATCAAAAAGATTTTCAACATTATAAAAAGCAATTACATATTCATCTGCTGATTTTATTGATTTTTTACTTTTTCTGTTTTCTTTAATATTGCATGAAGCAAGTATAAATATTAAACTAATTATTGTTATTATTGTAGTTCGTTTCATAAACATAAACTTTAATTATTAAAAAATGAAAAAAATATTAATTATTATAATTGCTATAACTTTCTCATTATTAGCAAAATCACAAAAAGTTTCACCAAATACTTATGTTATAAGTTTTATTGATAAGGATACTGCAACTTTTAAGATTTATGAACCTGAAAAATTTCTTTCTGAAAGAGCAATTAACAGAAGACAAAAATAC
>JAADEE010000103.1 GCA_013153575.1 Chlorobiota bacterium | reverse complement strand
ATAAAAATTTAAATAAATCTTTTTTAAGTAATTATATAATACAATTATTTGAAAAAATAAACTCTATAAAAAATTAAATTATCAATATAAAACATATTAATACGAGTTCTATATTAGCTTTATGTAACAAATCTTATATCGAGCTCATATTATTTAATTTAGAAAACACTTCACTTTTATTTATCTTTTTTAATGACGCAAGTTTATTTCAATATAAAATTAATATACCTTCTTAAAAAAGTTCACAAATTTTTCATGCCCAATTGAAACACAAATTCGTGCAAATTTATCAGAATCGAAATCTTTACGTTTTGTAAAAAAGTCCATTGGTACACTTCCAATATTATGCTCTAAAAGTTGTTCATAGCTTTTATTAACAATTACAAAAATTCCAACCGGCTTTGAGGCTTCATAAAATTCAGATGCTAAAAGATTATGCTCTTTTAAAAAGTCAATATTTGCAGTAATATCAGCAACTGTTTTTTTCTTAAAATCATTTGCAGCCTTTTTACCTTCGGGTGTTGTTAAAATTAATTCAACCAACTTTTGGGCAAATGCATTTGTTCCATTTCCTGAATATAACAACCTAATATTTAGTTCTTCTTGAAACTCTTTATTTTGTGTATGCACAAAACCAAGTCTTTGCCCACTTAAACCAACTGATTTACTAAAACTTTCTGAAATAATTACATTATCAAAATCTAATAATTGTTGGTAAAGTTTGTCACTTTCATCTAAAAATAACCTTCTGTAAGGACTATCCCAAATTACAGTTGCATTTTGTTTTTGAAGTTTTGCAACAGTTTTCAATAAAAGTTCATCATCATATTTATCTCCAACAGGATTGTTTGGATCACAAATAATAAGAACAGAATCTTTATATCTTTCAGGATTATCATAAAGTTCTTTTAAATTTTCATAATAGCCATGGTCTTTTCCTGTAATTTGCAAAATGTTATAATATGCACCCCAAAAAAAAGCAGATGTAATTACTTTATCAGTTTTTAAACTTTGAATTATTAAGGACAAAGCATGCATTCCTCCTGCTGTAACAAAAATATTTTCATTACTAGTTTTATTTCCAAAATAAACTTCATTAATTGCATTTTTTAATCCAACTGTTCCGCTATTTGGCGGATAATATTGAATTTCATTTGAATTAAAATCAATTTTCTTAATTATTTCTGTCAAATCAATATTTACAACCTGATTTATTCCTCTGTTAAGGTATAAATATTCTTTACCTGTTTCTTCACTAAGTTTTCTTAACTTTTCTCCAATTCCTACAATTGAGGAATATTTTGCTCCACTATGATTTGTTTCCATTTTCTTCTTTATTTTCTATTTCTTAAATAATCTGCAATATTAGTTTTTTTGCTTTATTAAATAAATTATTGCAAATATTAATTTTATTTAATTTGCTGTAAGAGGTTTTTCATGCCCAAGTTTATCTGTTCTATCTTCATGAACTTCACAAACCCTTCCTGATGGATCTTCACTTTTTTGCCATTTTGGAATCCACTTTTCAACAGATTTTATTGCAGGTTGTTGAGGATAAAATTTCTCAAATATTTTTCTGAAATAAAATGCTTCTTTTGTTGTTGGTGTGTTATACGGAAACATTTTTTTTGCTTGTGCAAATTCATGATTACTAACAGCTTTATTGCAATAATCAATTAAACTGTCAATCCATGAGTAACCTACACCATCACTAAATTGCTCTTTTTGTCGCCACAAAATACTTTCAGGCAAATAAGGATTTTCTTTATCATCAAATGCTTTCCTAAGAATATATTTTTCGGGTTTCTTAATTTTTGAATCTTGTTTTTTATCCTCAGGTTTAATTTTAAATATTGCATCAATAAATTCTTTATCCAAAAAAGGAACTCTTGCCTCAATACCATGTGCCATAGTTGATTTATCTGCACGTAAACAATCGGCTTTTGAAAGTCGTTTAACTCTGTCAATCGTTTCTTTCTGAAAATCTTGTAAACTTGGAGCATTTTCAAAATACAAATAACCTCCAAAAAGTTCATCAGCACCTTCGCCTGAAAGCACAACCCTAATATTTGTTTCAGCAATTGCTTTCGATAAGAAATACATTGGCGTTGATGCTCTTATTGTTGTAACATCGTATGATTCTAAATGCCAAATAATTTTTTCAATGGCTTTAATTCCTTCTTCAATTGTAAAATTAACTTCGTGATGTTCTGTTCCTAAAAAATCTGCAACCTTTTTTGCCGCAAGTAAATCAGGTGAGTTTTTAAGTCCTACTGAAAAAGAATGTAACTTTTGTCCTGTATTTTTAAATAATCTTGCAGTTATTGCAGAAACCAAACTCGAATCTAATCCTCCGGAAAGCAAAACTCCAAGAGGCACATCACTCATAAGTCTTTTTTCTACTGCTTGTGTAAGTTTTTTTCTTATTATACTGAAATCAACTTCTTGCTTTGCAATTTTAGAATCTTCCCATTTAGGTTTAAAATATTTCACAAAACCTTGCTCCGGTGTGTAATAATATCCTGGTGGAAAAGCATCAAACTCAACACAAACATCAGAAATTGCTTTCATTTCAGAAGCAAAATACATCCTACCATCTTTATCTTTGCCGTAATAAAGAGGTTTTACTCCTATAGGATCTCTCCCTGCCATAAATGTTTCACCATCAACAACTACAAACGCAAAAACTCCATCAAGCATATTGCAAAAATTTGTTCCGTATTTTTCGTACAACTTAACAATAACTTCACTATCTGAGCTTGTTCTGAAAGAAAAATCTCTTAAAACTGTTTTTTTAAGTTCTTTATGATTATAAATTTCACCATTATGAATTACATAAGCAGAGCTTGTTCCTTGTATTGGCTGTGTTCCGCTCGACAGATCCATTATTGACAATCTTTCATGATGCATTACATGACCTTTTGGAGAAATATAAATTCCACTTTCATCAGGTCCTCTGTGGCTCATTTTTTTCGACATTTTTTTTGTTGCCTCTACATCTTTTGTTTTAGTTACGAATAATATTCCACACATATCTTCAAGTTTTAATTTGCAAGTAAAATATTAAATCAACTTACATTTCATTAATAATTACACCACAAAAGTAACACCTTGCAAATTAACAGCAAATAAATTTTATGATTTAATATATTTATTTTAAATTTGCTTACGATTTTAAATTTTAAGTACAACAATTATTTTAATTTGTTACAAAATGGATAAAAAAAAGCATTATAAAATTCAAATTGATAGTTTGGATAAACGCATCTTAAATATTCTTATTAAAAATGCTAGAACTCCTTTTTTAGAAATTGCCAGAGAATGCGGTGTTTCAGGTGCAGCAATACATCAAAGAATAAAAAGATTAGAAATGCATGGAGTAATTACAGGCTCTAAGTTTATTGTTGATCCTTTAAAATTAGGATTATCAACATGTGCATACATGGGTATTTTTTTAGAAAAAGCAAGTATGTACGAAAGTGTTGTAAAGCAAATTGAGAAGATTCCTGAAATTGTAGAATGCAATTACACAACAGG
>JAADEE010000032.1 GCA_013153575.1 Chlorobiota bacterium | reverse complement strand
TTTAAAAGAAAGATAAAAAATCGCATCTAAAATATTGGTTTTCCCTGCACCATTATTTCCTGTAAAACAATTTAATTTTTTTGAGAAAATAATTTCTGCTTCTTCTAAGTTTTTGAAATTTAATATTTTAATAGACTTTAGATGCATAATGTTTATTTTTTTTAGATGTATAAATATACGAAAGCATTACAAATAAATGAATGATTTTTATAATTATTAAAAAATGTACATTATTTTATTCAGATATAAGTATTTTTTAATACTTTTGCAGTTCGATTTTTTAACAGTAAAATTAATCATGGCAAAGAATAAAGATCAAAAATTAGATAATAGGTTTGAAACTATTGAAGAAACACTTTCGAAAACAGAACAGTTTTTAGAAAAGTATCAAAAACAATTAACAATTGTGGCAGGTGCAATTTTGCTTGTTGTTGCATTGGTTTTTCTTTATAAAAAATATATTGTAATACCTCAAACAGAGGAAGCTCAAGAGCAAATTTTTGTTGCTCAACAATATTTTGAAAGAGATTCTTTTAATTTAGCTTTAAATGGAGATGGAGATTTTCCCGGTTTTTTAAGTATTATTGATGAGTATGGTTCGACAAATGTTGCAGATTTAGCACATTATTATGCAGGCATATCTTATCTTAAATTAGGAGAATATGAAAAAGCAATTGATTATTTATCTGATTTTTCTACAAGTGATGCTATGCTTTCGGCAGTTAAAGAAGGTGCAATAGGTGATGCTTATACTGAATTAGGAAAATTTGATAAAGCTGTAGGTTATTATAAAAAAGCAGCTGATAGAAGTGATAATAAATTAACTGCACCTATTTATTTAATGAAACTTGGCAGAGCTAGTGAAGAGTTAAAAGATTGGAAAGGTGCTTTATCTGCTTATCAAAAAATTAAAGATGAGTATAAAGATACACAAGAAGGAAGAAGTATTGAA
Source organism: Chlorobiota bacterium (assembly GCA_013153575.1). GTDB lineage: Bacteria > Bacteroidota > Bacteroidia > Bacteroidales > JAADGE01 > JAADGE01. Next base: position 2,592 of record JAADEE010000032.1, on the reverse strand, counting down.
AAATTTATTACAAGAGTAAAATTAAAAATGTAATTCATTTGAATTAAATAATATTGAAGAAAGACTAAGATTTTATCTTGGTCTTTTTTTTGTTATATAAATAATAAAACTGAAATGGAAAATATAACAGAAAAACAAGCAAAAAAAATTATAAAAAAAGGTGTTAAAAGAATATCTGATTTAGATTTAAAAAAAGTAATTGAAAAGCAAGGTTTTATTGAGAATATTATTGAGGAAAATAAGATTCTTAAAGATACAATAAAGTTTGTAAAATTATTTATTTCTTTAGTTAAAGATTATGTGAGAGGTGATTATAAAGTTATTCCTTTTTGGTCGATTGCAGCAATAACTTTTTCGCTTTTATATTTGGTAAGTCCTATTGATTTTGTTCCAGACTTTATTCCTTTTGTAGGCTTTGTTGATGATGCTTTAATTTTAAGTACTTGCTACAAGATGATTAAAAAAGACTTAAAACAATATGAAAAGTGGAGAAATGAAAAAAACTTATAATTTTATAAAAATAAAAACACTTTTGGGGTTTTAAACCACCAAAAGTGTTGTTTCTGAACTTTTTATTTTACATACCTTAAACCTTCTTTGGCAGAAGCATCATTAGGGTTGTTCATTAATACTTTGTTAAATAATATTTTAGCAGAGTTTGTTTTTCCTAAGAAATAATAAGTCCATGCAGACATAAGTAATGCATCATGATCAAAAGGATACAAAGAAAGTACCAATTTGAAGTATTTTTGTGCTGTTGTATATTCTTTTTTACCGTAATATATTAAACCTAATTTATAGTTAGCTACAGTATTTTTAGGATTTATTTCTAAAATTTTATTGTAAATATTTGTAACTTCTTTCCATTTCCCTTGTGCTGTTTTTGGATATGCTAATCCAAATTTTGCTTCTTCTGAATATGGTTTTAGGTTTATTGCTTTTTGGTAATGTGCAGCTGATTGGTCAAATAAACCTGCATTGTATAATAACCATCCAATTCTTAAATTTATTTCATAAGAATCGTCTGAATATACTTTCTTTAGTTCATCAGCAGCATTTTTAAATTTTCCTTCTCTTTCAAGTTTATAACTATTTTTAAATGCATTTATAATTTTAGTTGAATTTTGAGAAAAAATACTTGAAAAGCTAAAAATTAAAATTGCTGCAATTGTTATTAAATGTTTCATGTTAAAGTTTTTATTTGTTAATAATTATGATTTAAAATTAGGTTAATATTTTTTAAAATACCAAGTAAGACCGCCTATTATAGATTGATTAGTATATTCTATTGTGTTTTGCAACCCATTTACCTCAAAGATATTTTCTTTAACATTGTATTGATATTTTATGAAAATGTTAAATCTTCCTTCAGAAAATCCAAAATTAAATAATGCTTCATATCTTTGTTTTACTCCATCAATGTCGTTATTTGCAATTAATGCATTATAAGAAGTGAAATTTTTCATATTTCCAAAGGTTGCAGAGGGCTCGAACCATGAATATTTTGAGAATCTTATACCTAAACTTTGTTTAAATATGAAGTTTTTTAATGCAGTATAACCATTATCGTCAATTAAATATATTGCTCTACTGTGTGTGTAAAATTTTGAATTTCCGAAAGGAAATATTGTAATACTACCTTCAGGTTGAAGTTGCATATTATCATTCATGTTAGCTATTGAGAAGGCTGTTCCTAACCTTATAATTGATATTTGTTTAGATATAGTGAATGAGCCAACAAATGAGTTTTTTGTATAGTCGTATAAATACACATTTGAGCCTCCCCACCTGCCAATAGTTACAGGGTTTGGATCTAATGCACTATAATTTGTATTAAGGTAATGAAATCCTATTCCTAAGTTTGTTCCTATGCCAAGTTGGTAATTAAATGATAAATAATACTCACTTTGTATAATATCTTCTTCAAAGTTTGATGGTAAATCAATATCACTACTTAATACAGAACTACTAATTCTTAAATTACTATATCCATGATAAATTGAGGCATAATCTCCTAATAAATGTAAAAGGTTTATGTTATAAAATGATTGATTTAATATTGTTTGTTGGTTAACAACTTCAAAATCTGAAGGATTATATTGATAATCTTCATTAAAATCATGTTTAGTTATGATTGATAATGAGCTTATTAATGGATTTTCAGCAGAAATGCCTAATCTTTCTTTTAATTTTCTTTTAAAAGTTCCGGCAAGTCCTCTGGCATCTCCATATCTGCCCATAAATATATATGAATAGTATAAGTATTCTTGAACTAGCTCATTTTCATAATCTGAATAGTAAGCTCTCTCAAAGTATTTTATAGCTTTTGCATAATTTTTAAGTTCATAATATGCAATACCCATTCTAACTTGCAGATAATAAAAATCTATTCCTTCTTTTAATGCATCTTTACCGGTTTTTACCAAATTTTTCCAATCTTTATTTATGTATTGTTTATAAGTAATTTTATCAACTTTTACATAATCCATTTTTTTTGTTTGAGCAATAATGTTCAAACTTATAAGAATTAAAGCAAAGGTTAATATCTGTTTTATGTATTTCATATTTAATTAATTGTTTTTATAGGTTAAA
>JAADEE010000198.1 GCA_013153575.1 Chlorobiota bacterium | reverse complement strand
AAGAAATTTTAAAATTTTGCATAACCGAAACAAAAAGAGGTGGCAAAGATGGAGGAAAAACAGTACTTACAGATGATGGAAAAAATATGTTACTTGCTTTTGATGAACTTTCTGATGAGTTTGATAAAGCAATTTATAAAATAGCAAAAAAGTTTTTTCATAGTTTAAATAATTAATTGTTATGTAAAATAAGATTTGCTAAATTTAAATGATGCAAGATTATATAATATTGAAAATTTGCACAGAAATAACAAACTGAAATTCAGCAAATCTATTGTTAATAAATAAAAATAAAATGATAAAATTTGAAGAAGCATATAAAATCGTAATTGACACAGCAAAAAGCATAGGAACTGAAAGAATTTCATACCTTAATTCAACGAACAGAATTTTGGCAGAAGATGTAAAATCAGATATTGAAATGCCACCTTTTGATAAAGCTGCTGTTGATGGTTTTGCTTGTAAACAAGAAGATTTAGATAATCAACTTGAAATTATTGAAGTTGTACAAGCAGGGCAAACACCTTCTAAAAAAGTAGAAAAAGGACAATGCACACACATTATGACAGGAGCACCCGTTCCGGAAGGAGCAGATTGTATTGTTATGGTTGAATATTCTGTAATTGAAGGCAACAAAGTTAGTTTCACGCGTAAGCAAAGTAAAACAAATATAAGTTACAGAGCCGAAGATGTAAAACTTGGGCAAACAGTTTTAACAAAAGGTAAACTTATTAAACCACAGCATATTGCAATATTTGCTTCGGTAGGTTATGTTGATGTTTTGGTATCGAAACAACCACGAGTTGGTATAATTTCAACAGGCGATGAACTTGTTGAGCCTCATGAAAAACCTGGTATTTCAAAAATCAGAAATAGCAATGGTCATCAATTAACTGCACAAGTTAATGCAATGGGAGCAATTGCAACAAATTACGGAATAGCAAAAGATACTTATGAAGATACATTCAGAATTGTTACAAAAGCACTTGAAGAAAATGATGTAATTATGCTTTCAGGAGGAGTTTCTGTTGGCGAATTTGATTTTGTTGCAGAAGTTTTAGAAAAAGCAGGAGTAGAAATTTTATTTGACAGTGTTGCAGTAACCCCAGGAAAACCAACAACATTTGGCAAGTCTGAAAATAAGTTTTGTTTCGGTTTACCCGGAAATCCTGTTTCCTCATTCGTGCAGTTTGAACTTATGGCAAAACCATTCTTGTATAAAATGATGGATTATAATTTTAATCCGCCTGAAATTAAGTTGCCTATGGCACATGAAATTACACGAAAAAGAACTGCAAGACGTGCATACATACCGATTAATATTATAAATGGAGAAGTTAAACGAATTGAATATCATGGTTCGGGGCATATTCATGCTCTTTCGCATGCCGATGGTTTAATTGCATTTCCGCAAGGAATTGATACAATAAAAAAAGGAGAAATAATAGATGTTAGACAGATATAATAGAAAAATAAACTACCTAAGGATTTCTGTAACAGACAGATGTAACTTACGATGTACTTATTGCATGCCTGCCGAAGGTGTGAAATTAATGAAGCATGAAGAAATTTTACGTTTTGATGAAATTATTGCAACTGTTAAATATGCTGCAAGTCAAGGAGTTAATAAAATAAGAATTACAGGTGGCGAACCTCTTGTAAAAAAAGGGATTGTTGAACTTGTTGCAATGATTGCTCAAATTGATGGCATTACAGATTTTGGAATGACTACAAACGGAGTTTTTCTTGATAAATATGCCAAACAACTTAAAGACGCAGGTTTACATCGTGTAAATATTAGCCTTGATACAATGGATGCAGATAAATTTAAGGCAATTACACGTGTAGGAAATATTGAAGATGTTTTTAGAGGAATTGAGGCAGCAAAAAATGCAGGTCTTACACCTATAAAAATAAATTGTGTTATTAAAAAATCGCATGATGAACCTGATGCTGTTGAAGTTGCAAAATTCTGTAAAGAAAATGATTTGCAAATTCGTTACATTCATGAAATGAACCTTGAAACAGGTGATTTTTCAATTGTTGAAGGTGGCACAGGCGGACATTGTGCAATTTGTAACAGGTTAAGGCTTACTGCAAATGGTGATATTATGCCTTGTCTTTTCAGTAATTTAAAATTTAATATTCGGGAACTTGGTATTGAAGAAGCATTTGCACAAGCACTTATGCTGAAACCTAAAAGTGGACATATTCAAACAGAAGCAAAATTTTATAATATTGGAGGGTAAAATAAAATATGTTTGTGAGATTTGCTAAATTTACATCACTTAAGTTCATATGATATTAAGTTATAATAGTACTAAGTAATAAACTAAAATTTAGCAAATCTATTTTAGGTTAATAATTAACAAAAATAAAACTTATAATTTTAATAAATCCTATTTCAAAAGTTCTTAATTTGTAACTAAATTAACAAGTTTAGAATTATAAATGAGTAAACAGTTAATCAATTTTACTTTTGCTATTTTATTTAGGATAAAAAATAACAATGAAGCAATTTAATAATTTAACAATGTAGTATTATGTCAAAATTAAGTCACGTAGATAGCAAAGGAAAAGCAAATATGGTTGATGTTGGTCATAAGCCACAGCAAAAAAGAACCGCAATTGCAAAAGGACATATAAAACTTTCTGCCGAAGCAATAAAATTAATTGAAGAAAACGGAAACAAAAAAGGTGATGTTTTAACAATTTCAGAAATTGCAGGAATTATGGGCGGTAAAAAAACTTCTGAACTTATTCCACTTTGCCATCCTTTAAATATTACAAAAATTGATGTTAAAGCAAAACTTGATGAAACAGGTGTTGAAGTAATTTCAGAAACAAGATGCATAGGACAAACAGGAATTGAAATGGAAGCATTAACTGCTGTTTCTGTTGCACTTCTTACAGTTTACGATATGTGCAAAGCTGTTGATAAACAAATGGTTATTGAAGATGTTGTTTTAGTGAAGAAAACAAAAGAAGATATTGTTTAATCATAAAATTGGTGTATATTTTAATAATGTAAGATGAAAGAAATAATAATATACACTGATGGAAGTTGCCATACACAATTAAAAGTTGGTGCATGGGCTTCAATAATTTTAATAGAAGGTGATGAAATTTTGCTTAAAGATTATGAGTTAGATACTACGCATAATCGTATGGAATTATTAGCAGTTATTAAGGCTTTTGAGTTTATTGAAAAAGAAAAGTTTGAATATGACAGCATTGTGTTAAAGTCTGACAGCCAGTATGTTGTTGAAATAGAAAGACGGATGCAAAAGCTAAAAGAAAATAATTTTATAACAAAAAAAGGTACAGAAATACAAAATGTAGATTTAGTTAAGAAATTGATTTCTTACATTGAAAAATTTCCTGTAAAGTTTATAAAAGTAAAAGCTCATCAAAAGAAAACTTCTGAAAGAAATATAAATATAGAGGTTGATAAAATTTCTCGAAAAATTGTAAGAACTTATATACTAAATTGTTCTAATAATTCCGAATATAGATAATTTTATTTTACTTTCTACTTCAAAATAAATTATAGCAAGTACTTTG
>JAADEE010000132.1 GCA_013153575.1 Chlorobiota bacterium | reverse complement strand
AAAATTTCAATAGCTTTATTAAAAGTTGCATCTTCTTCATTGAGTATTCTGTAAAACTCATTCTCACCAAAAACATCATAAGCAACAAGTGCTTTTAAATGATTTCTTACATATTTATTTGTAAATAGTTCATTTATTAATTCTGATATATTTTTTTCATCTTTATTTAAATACAAAATTAAATCTTCAATGTTTTTTTTGCTTACAGTCCATTTCTTATCAAACTTTTCAAAATTCTTATAATTATTTCTAAGAAAAGACCTGTTTTTATCAACAAATAAATGTGCAAACTCATTAATTTTACCTTCTCCTAAATATTCTTTATAAAATATTGGATATTTCAAAGTATCAAGTTCAACAAAAATATCAGGCATTATTCCGCCTCCACCATAAATTAACCTTTTATTATTTAAAGTGTAATATTTTAAAGAATCTATATGCTTAACACTATCTTTATGCATTAATTCTCCATTTTCTAATCTATCAGAAATTTCATGATTATATTTATCCTGTCCATCAGAATATGATTTTTGAATATTTCTGCCCGAAGGAGTATAATATTTAGCAATTGTGAGTCGCATCATTGAACCATCATTCAAATAAAAAGGCTTTTGAACTAATCCCTTTCCATAAGAACGCCTGCCTACTATTACTCCCCTATCCCAATCTTGAATTGCACCACTTACAATTTCACTTGCCGATGCAGATGATTCATTTATAAGAACTACTAAGTCTGTGTTTTTTAACTTAGCATTAAAAAAAGTTTTATACTCTTTCTCAGGGCTATGCAACCCCTTAGTTACTAATACTAATGATTTTTTCTTTAAGAAATTTTCTAATAACCTAACAGAAACATAAAGATAACCACCACGATTTCCTCGTAAATCTAAAATTAATTTTTTTGAACCATCTAAACCTAGCTCATCAACAACTTTTTTAAATTCAGTCATTGAAGTAGCAGAAAATCTTTTTAGTCTAACATATGCAATATCGTCAGTAACCTTATAATAAGAATTAATACTGTTTACAGGAACTTTATTTCTTATAATTTTAATATTCTTTAAATCTTTAACACCTTCTCTTTTAACAGATATAACAACCTCTGTTTCTTTTTTACCTCCTAAAACATCTCTTAATTTATCATCATCTATTAAGCCTTTACCTGCAATAAGTTTATTATCAACTTTAATAATTCTATCTCCTGCTAAAACCCCTGCTTTTTCAGAAGGACCATCATTAATTACCGAAAGAATTAAAACTGTATCATTAATTATATCATAAGTTATTCCTACCCCAACAAAACTTCCTTTTAAACCTCTGTTAAGGTCTTCAATTTCATCCTTGTCATAATAAACAGAATGAGGGTCAAGTTCTTTTAAACTTGCAACAATTGCACTTTTAATAATCTGCTCATTATCAACACTATCTACATAGTTATTATCAATATAATTTATAACTTGTTCAAACTTTTTTATTTGCTCATTTTCATTTTGCGAAAAACCTTCAAACCTCTGAAAAATTATTACTATAACTAAAATAAATATCTTATAAATGTATTTGCTCATTACTTAAAATTAAATTTATAATGTCAAAAGTACCTAAAATATTTAAATTTTAAATAATCATAAAAAAACTAGTTTTTTTATTCGTTTAAAAATTCATTCCTTTGCACAAATGACACAATATTTAAAACATAAAATATTTCAAATTATAAAAGAAATTGCAGGACAAGAAAATTTGCAAGTATTTGTTATTGGTGGATATGTGCGAGATTTAATTATGAAACGTCCTTCAAAAGATATTGATTTTGTTGTTGTTGGAAATGGTATTGAACTTGCAAAAAAAGTTTCTTCAAAATTAAAAGGCAAACCCAAAGTTGCAGTATTTAAACGTTTTGGTACCGCAATGTTTAAATATGAAGATTTTGAATATGAATTTGTAGGAGCAAGAAAAGAATCTTACACTCCGGATTCACGAAAACCGGCAGTTGAAGAAGGTACAATTCAAGATGACCAAAACAGAAGAGACTTAACAATTAATGCACTTGCTATAAGTTTGCACCCAAATAACTATGGAGAACTAATTGATCCATTCAACGGACTTCAAGACATTGAAAATAGAATAATAAGAACACCACTTGACCCAAACATAACTTTCTCAGACGATCCCCTTCGCATGATGCGTGCAATTAGGTTTGCTTGTCAACTTGATTTTGAAATTTACCCGTCAACACTTCAAGCAATTAAAGAAAATAAAGAACGAATAAATATTATTTCAAAAGAAAGAATTACTGATGAACTTAATAAAATAATTTTGTCAGAAAAACCATCTAAAGGATTTAAAATATTGGATAAAGTTGGTTTACTCGAAATTATTTTTCCTGAACTTGTTGCTTTAAAAGGCGTTGAAACAAAAAATGGATTTAGCCACAAAGATAATTTCTTGCACACACTTCAAGTACTCGACAACATATCTAAAAACACTGATAATCTTTGGCTTAGATGGGCAGCTATTTTTCATGACATAGCAAAACCTGTAACAAAACGATTCTCTAAGCATGGATGGACATTTCATTCGCATGAATTTGTTGGTAAGAAAATGTTACCTGAAATTTTCAAAAAAATGCGACTTCCTATGAATGAAAAAATGGCTTATATACAAAAATTAGTCCTTTTACACCTTCGCCCCATTGCTTTGGTTACAAACGAAGTTACAGATTCGGCTATCAGGAGGTTACTTTTTGAAGCCGGTAACGATGTTGATGATTTAATGACACTTGCAGAAGCTGACATCACATCTAAAAATGAAAGAAAAGTTAAACAATTTCTTAAAAACTTAGAAAACGTAAGAAAAAAACTCAAAGAAGTTGAAGAAAAAGACAAAATACGAAACTGGGAACCTCCTATTAGCGGTAAAATTATAATGGAAACATTTAATATGAAACCTTCTCGTGATGTTGGAATTATTAAAGATGCAATTCGTGAAGCAATTCTTGATGGAATTATTCCAAATGAATATGATGCCGCATATAAATTTATGATTTCAGAAGCTAAGAAATTAGGTTATATAACACCTGTTAAAGATTAAGCTGTGTTACTTTTTTTTATGTTTAATATTTTTCATACCTTTACAAAGTAAAAATTTAACTAAAAATATAAATTATGAAAAAATTATTAAGTATTGGTATGATTATTCTTGTTGCTTTTACATTTTCATGTGGAGGAAGTAGCGACGACCCAAAAGCTGTTGCAGAAGACTTCTTAAAAGCAGTTGCAGAACAAGATTACACAAAAGCAAAAGAATTAGGAACAGAAACTACAGGACAATTACTTTCAATGATTGAAGGAATGGCATCTATGATTCCTGAAGACCAAGTAAAAGCTGACAAAGAAGACATAAAATCTTTAAAAATGGGTGATGTTGAAATAAATGGAGACAATGCTGTTGTTTACTTTTCTACCAACAAAAAAGACGGTGATAAAATTGACCTTAAAAAAGTTGATGGAAAATGGAAAGTTGATATGAAAAAAGAACAACCATAAATAAAACTTAATTAACAAAAAATC
>JAADEE010000106.1 GCA_013153575.1 Chlorobiota bacterium | reverse complement strand
TACATGAGTATTGGAGAAGCTGAAAATTACAGATATTATTGGCAAGAAGAATGGAATACTAACAAACCTGAATGGCTAGATAAAGAAAATCCTGATTGGGAAGGAAATTATAAAGTTTGGTATTGGAATAAAGACTGGCAAAATATTATTTATGGAAATGATAATTCATATCTTAAAAAAATATTAGATGCCGGTTTTGATGGTGTTTATTTAGATATTATTGATGCTTTTGAATATTACGAAGAAAACTAAATAGCTAAAATAATCCATATAATACCAACAATTATAGCTGCTGCACCTCCAATAAACCTAAAAACAGTTAAGAATTTTGTTTTGTTAAGATTTTTTGCTTTTTGAGAAACTGTTCCTAAAGACCATGCATATATTGCCATTACTGCAAGTGTGCCTATTGCAAAACCTAAAAGGTATAAAAAAGCATCAGTTTGTGTAGGGAGTGCAAGTGCAGGAAGAACAATTAATAAATGATATATTCCGGCAAAGCCATGTAATATTCCTACAAATATTGCTGCTTTTATGTTTTTGGTTTCTATATGTTTATGCTTGTTTTTGTTTATGAGTTTATAAATTGCCCACATTCCAATAATTATTAAAATTATTCCAACAATTATTTCACTGTATTCAGAAACTAATTTTACAGGAAAAATTTCTCTGAAAATATAAAATAATCCACCAATAAGCAAAAGTCCTGCAGTATGACCAATACCCCAAGAAACTCCTATAATCCAAGATTTTTTTTTATTTTCTATTGCAAGAGGTGTTACGGCAGCTAAATGGTCAGGGCCTGTCATAACATGAGTGGCACTTGCAATAATTCCAAGAAAAAATGTTAGTATCATAATTTTAAGAATTAAATTATTTTTTATATCTAAAATATGCATTACATGCTCCTTCATTTGATACCATTGGAGCTCCTAAAGGGTTTTCAGGCAAACATTCTTTTCCAAATGCAGGACATTCAAATGGCTTTTTTAATCCTTGCATAATTTCACCTGAAATACAAACTTTTGGTTCTTCAATTTTATAATCTTCTAAACTGAAAATTTTATCAGCATCAAATTCTTTGTATTTGTTTTTAACTTTTAAACCACTATTAGGAATTTCTCCAATTCCTCTCCAATTTTTATTAGAAATTTCAAAAACCTCAAACATTGTTTTTTTTGCATGAATATTTCCTTCTTTTTTAACCATTCTTTTGTAGGAATTATGTACAAATGCTTCATTGTTTTCTAATTGTTTTATACATGCTAAAATTCCTTGCAAAATATCAACAGGTTCAAAACCTGTAATAATTATTGGAGAGTTATATTGTTGTGAAATAGGGATATACTCTTCATAGCCCATAACAGTACATACATGACCGGCTGCTAAAAATCCTTGAATTAAATTATTTTCAGAACCTAAAATTGCATGCATTGCCGGCGGTACTAAAACATGGGAACTTAATATTGAATAATTATTTATGCTTCTTCTTTTTGCTTCTAAAACTGACATTGCATTTGCAGGAGCAGTAGTTTCAAAACCTACTGCTAAAAAAACAACTTTTTTTTCAGGGTTTTGCTCTGCAATGTTTACAGCATCTAGAGGAGAATATACAATTCTTACATCATTGCCTTCTGCTTTTATTTTTAGTAAATCGGTAAAAGAACCGGGAACTCTTAACATATCACCAAATGAAGTAAAAATAACATCTTCTTTTTTTGCAATAAGATGTGCTTTGTCAATAACATCTAAAGCTGTAACGCATACAGGACAACCGGGACCATGAACTAATGTAATTTCATCAGGTAAGAATTCTTGCAGATTATATTTCATGATGGAATGAGTTTGCCCACCGCAAATTTCCATTATTGTCCATTTTTTAGTTGTTATAGACTTTATTTGTTTTGCAATTTTTTTTACTGTTTCAATATTTCTGTATTCATCTACGAATTTCATAATTTTGTTATTGCCAATTTAATCACTTTAAGATTTTGCAGATGCTTAAAGGGTTTTGTCGTCTAACTTTTTTTGCATTTCTTCAAATTCATTTGCTGTTTTTATTGCTTCTTTAGCTTCTTTCTCATTAATAATGCTTAAAGCGGTGCCAACATGAGCCAAAATATAGTCGCCAACTTTTGCTTCTGGCAACCATTGAATATTTATTTCTTTTATTGCACCGCCAAAACTAACTTTTGCTGTAATTAAATTTGGATTTTCTGAATTTATTGAAATAATTTTCCCGGGAACTGCAAGACACATAATATTTTATTTTTATTCATTGAAATATACCTTATTTTTGACATTCCAAATTTGTGATATATTTATAAATTTAAATATGAGAATTGTCATGTATAAGATTTTTTTAATATTTTTTTTTCAGTTTCTTTTTTATTCAACTTATTCACAGGAAGATACTATTTTTTTAGATAATAATAATTTAATAAATAGAATTGATAGCTCTTTTATAAAAGTAGATTCTGCTAAAATAAATTCAGTAAATGATACTTTAAAAAATACAATGTCATTGCTTTTTATTGGTGATGTAATGGGGCATGGTCCTCAAATTCGTTCAGCATATAATTATAAAACAAAAACTTATAATTATGATACGGTTTTTTATTATTTGAAAGATATAATGAGTGAACCTGATTTTACAATTGCAAATTTAGAGCTTACACTTGCAGGTCCTGTATATAAAGGTTATCCTCAATTTAGTTCGCCTGATGCTTTGGCAGAAGCAGGAAAAAAAGCAGGAATTGATGTTTTTGTAACTGCAAATAACCATTGTGTTGACAGACGCTTGCAAGGTTTAAAAAGAACAATTGATGTATTAGATACTTTACATATTTTGCATACAGGAACTTTTAAAAACAAGGATGCAAGAGATACTACAAATCTTGTAATTTTAGAGAAAGATAGTATAAAAGTTGGTATTTTAAATTATACCTACGGCACAAACGGAATACCGGTACCTAAACCCGCTGTTGTTAATTTGCTTGATACGGCAATTATTCACAAAGACATTCAATTTGCAAAAAAAGATAGTTTAGATAAGTTAATTTTAGTACTTCATTTTGGCAAAGAATATCAATCATATCCTAATAAATTTCAGAAAGATTTAGTTGCAGATTTATTTAATAGTGGTGCAGATATTATAATAGGTTCACATCCTCATGTAATTCAAAAAATGATTTATTTGCCTGCAAATGATAGTGTTAAAGAAAAGTTTGTTGCATATTCGCTTGGTAATTTTGTTTCGAATCAAAGAAAACTTAAAACTGATGGAGGTGTTATGGCAAGAATTGTTTTGAAAAAAGAAAACGGAAAAACATTTATTGATACGAGCAATTATATTTTAACTTGGGTTTATAAAAAATATCGTACAAAATCATTGTCAGATTATTTTATTCTTCCTGCGGCAAAATATGAAAATAATAAATCGTTTTTTAAAAGTGATACTGATTTTGCAAAGATGAAATTATACATTAAAAATTCACGTGCATTGTTAAATAGTGGGAATGTAAATGTTTCTGAAATGAAAATAGATTAATTTAAAACGGATTTTTTATTATAAAACTCTAACTTAATT
>JAADEE010000308.1 GCA_013153575.1 Chlorobiota bacterium | reverse complement strand
AACTTACTGAAAAATTAACAATATATATTAAAACTATAAAAGATAAAATAAATAACAACTTTTCTGACTTCGATAATCTTTTACATTTAGAAGAAAAATCATTAAAAGAACTTGAAGAAAAACTTAATTCTATAAAACAGGAATTAAACGAATTAATCTAAATTAAAAAAAGCCTCCAAAATTGGAGGCTTTTTAAATTCTTATTTATTTGAAAATACAATCTTATCATTTTCAACATCAATAATAATTTTTGAGTTACTTGCAACACTATTTGAAAGAATTGCTTTTGAAAGTTCATTAATAACTTCTCTTTGCAATATTCGTTTTACAGGTCTTGCTCCATATTGCGGTTCAAAGCCTTTTTCTGCAAGATAAGTTATTGCAGCATCTGTAATTTCAGCTTCAATATTATTTTCTGCTAACATCTTTTTCACAGAATTAAATTGTAATCTAACAATTTCTTTAATTTCTTTTTCTGTTAAAGGTGTAAACATAATTATCTCATCAATTCTGTTAAGAAGCTCAGGACGCATAGTTTTTTTCAATAAATCAAGCACTTCTTTTTGTGTTTTTTCTGCAACTTCTTTAAATTTATCTTCACTAACATTCTCAAAATTACTGTAAATAATATGAGAACCAATGTTAGAAGTCATTATAATAATTGTATTTTTAAAATTAACAGTTCTACCTTTATTATCTGTTAAAATTCCATCATCAAGCACTTGTAATAATATGTTAAAAACATCTGGGTGTGCTTTTTCAATTTCATCTAAAAGAATTACAGAATAAGGTTTTCTACGAACTGCTTCTGTAAGTTGCCCTCCTTCGTCATAACCTACATAACCTGGAGGCGCTCCTAAAAGTCTCGACACAGAATGACGTTCTTGATATTCACTCATATCAATTCTTGTCATCATATGCTCATCATCAAAAAGATAATCAGCTAATGCTTTTGCAAGCTCTGTTTTACCAACACCTGTAGTTCCCATAAAAATGAATGAACCAATAGGCTTGTTAGGATCTTGCATTCCTGCTCTACTCCTTCTTACAGCATCTGCAACAGCTTTAATTGCTTCATCTTGCCCAACAACTCTTTTGTGAAGTTCGTCTTCAAGGGTTAATAGTTTTTCTCTTTCACTTTTAACCATTTTATTAACAGGAATACCTGTCCAATTTGAAACTACTTCTGCAATATCTTCATAATCAACCTCTTCTTTAAGAAGTAAGCCGTTTGCTTGCATTTCTTTAAGTTGCGCTTTATATTCCTCAATTTTTCTTTCTTCTTCTTTTAAACGTCCATATCGTAATTCAGCAACACGTTCGTAGTTTCCTTCTCTTTCAGCTTGTTTAGCTTCAAATTTAATCTCTTCAATTGCTTTTTTACCTGCTTGTATTTTATCAATAACTTCTTTTTCAGATTTCCATTTTGCAGTTAAAGAGTCTAAAAGTTCTTGATTTTCAGAAATTTGTTTGTCTAATAAATCAAGTTTTTGTTTATTTTTTTCTCTTTTAATTGCTTCACGTTCAATTTCAAGTTGTTGAATTTTTCTCCTAATTTCATCAATTTCATTAGGAACAGAGTTCATTTCTAAACGAAGTTTAGAAGCAGCTTCATCAATTAAATCAATTGCTTTATCAGGAAGTTGCCTATCGCTAATGTATCTTTGCGAAAGTTTAACAGCAGCAATAATAGCATCATCCTTAATTCTTACTTTGTGGTGTGTTTCATAACGTTCTTTAAGTCCACGAAGAATTGAAATTGCATCTTCGGTACTTGGTTCGTCAATCATTACTTTTTGGAAACGTCTTTCAAGGGCTTTATCTTTTTCAAAATATTTTTGATATTCATTTAAAGTTGTTGCTCCTACAGCTTTAAGTTCACCACGTGCAAGTGCAGGTTTTAATATGTTGGCAGCATCCATTGCTCCTTCACCTTTTCCTGCACCAACTAATGTATGAATCTCGTCAATGAAAAGTATAATTTCTCCATTTGAAGAAATAACTTCTTTTACAACTGATTTTAATCGTTCTTCAAATTCACCTTTATATTTTGCTCCTGCAACCAAAGCTCCCATATCTAATGAGTAAAATTGCTTTGATTTAAGATTTTCAGGAACATCACCATTTATAATCCTATGAGCAATACCTTCGGCAATTGCCGTTTTACCAACACCCGGTTCACCAATTAAAATAGGATTATTTTTTGTTCTACGTGAAAGAATTTGTAATACACGTCTTATTTCTTCATCTCGTCCAATTACAGGATCAAGTTTTCCGCTTCTTGCAAGTTCGTTAAGGTTAACAGCAAATCTGTTTAAAGAATTAAAAGTATCTTCAGCACTTTGGCTATTAACTTTTTCTCCTTTACGTAATTCATCAATTGCTTTTAACAAATCTTTTTCATTCATACCTGCATCTTTTAAAACTTGCGAAACTTTATCGCCATGTTTTAAAAGAGCAATTAAAATACTTTCAACAGAAACATATTTATCACCTCTTTTTTCAGAAATGCTTATAGCTTTCTGTAAAACAGAATGAGTATCTGATGAAAGATATGAATCAGCACCTCCTGAAACTTTTGGAAAAGATTCAATAATAGAATCAATTACAGAGTTTAAGTTAGAAGTGTTGATTGCAAGTTTATTAAAAATAAAAGTTGTAACATTTTCAGCTTCTTCAATTAACCCTTTTAAAAGGTGAGCAGTTTCAATTGCCTGATGGTTTTTAGCCTTAGCAATCTGAGAAGCCTTAGTAACTGCCTCTTGTGATTTTATTGTGAAATTATTTAAGTTCATATTCTGTTTTTTTATAAAGTTATTACTATTTTTTGTTTTTACCAAGTTTTACAAATTTATTACCAAATATGACTATCTGAAAAAATGTCATCATTTTAAGCGATTTGCCTGCCAAAATGTCTAAAGCTTAATATTTTACATGCGTTTTCGTCATTAATTATAATTATTTTAAGAAATAATCTTATATTTATGTTTTAAAACTTATTAAAAATGACTGGCTTAAAAATAAATGAACTCATTGAAAACAATGAACTTTGGATAAAAGAAAAATTAAAAAATGATGATAATTATTTTACGAAACTTTCAAAAGGTCAAAATCCAAGATATTTAATGATAAGTTGTTCGGATAGCAGAGTTCCTTTAAATTCAATGCTTAAAGCAGAACCCGGTGAAATTTTCATTCACAGAAATATTGCCAATCAAATAAATATGACTGATATAAATTTTTTATCGGTTTTGGAATATTCTATTGAACATTTATTTATCAAACACATTATTGTTGTGGGGCATTACAGTTGTGGTGGTATTGCAGCTGCTGTTGATGGTGTTGACCAAGGACTTGTTGAAAATTGGATTACTCCTGTTAATGATATTTATAATAAAAACATTGATGAACTTTCTGAAATAAAGGATATTCAAAAAAGAATGGACAGACTTGCAGAAATTAATGTTTTGGAACAAGCTAAAAATTTAATTAAAATACCTATTTATCAAAGAGCATTAAAAAGAAAAAAATATCCTATGCTTCATGCTTGGATTTTTGATATTTACACCGGAAAAATTATTCAACAAAAAAT
>JAADEE010000190.1 GCA_013153575.1 Chlorobiota bacterium | reverse complement strand
CAGCTGATACAAAAAGAAGCAACTCAAAACTTTTCAATAAATTAAAAAATATTCAAAAGTTTACAGGAAACAACAGAATTAAAGAATTTGCAAGACTAAATTATATTTTAGGAAACTACAAATTTGCCGAAAAATTAATTTCAGAATTAAGAAAAAAAGAAATTTGTGCCGAATATGACTTCTTATACCTTTTAACAAAAATAAAAGATGATAACTCAAAAAACATTTCTGATGAAGAAATAAAACCATTAATTCAAAATATTCTTACAGAAGAAAAAATAAATAAGAAAATTGTTGAGATTTTAAAAGAATGGAAAATTTCAAACATTGAAAAAACTTTATTGCTAGAACTTTTTACAAAAACAGCAGAAACCAAAGAAGAACGAAAAGCAATAATTCCTCTTTTTGATATTATTAGAACAGAATTTAAAAAGAAAAACAAAGATTTAATAAACCAAACTGTTTTTGAAATAAATTATGCCGAGTTTTTAATTTCGGCAGGAAAAAAGAGAAAAGCAAGAAAAATTTTAAAAACTCTTCTTAAAAAATTACCTAACGAAGAAATTTCAAGTATTTTGCCTCCACAAGATTTAGATTTAACAAGTAAAAGAAGTGGGCAACTTCTTAAAATTAAAATTCTTGAACTTCTTACACTTGCAAAAGGCAAAAATGAAGGCGAAAAAGAAATTTTGCAATCAGTTATATTACAACCACTTAACATTGAAAACTTAAACAAACTTAAAGATACAAAAACCGAACAATTAAAAGAAAAAGCCAATGAAGTAATTTCTTTACTTGAAAAAGACGGACTAAAAAATATTGAAAAAGAAGTTCCTGTTAGAAAATACAATCCTCTTTCAAAAGAAGTTATTGAAAATAAACTTAGGCATCCGGCAACATTAAAAAATGGAAGTTTTTACTCTATTCAAAAATGGCTTTCAAAAATAAAAGTTGATGATTATTCTTCGGTAAAAGAATATGCCGAAAAAATTGAAGCAACAAATTACCCTAAGTTAAATGAAATTTTCTATAACTTAAAACAAATTTTTGGCATTAAAGATGTTGAATTTTACATTTCAAGGGGTGAAAAATCACACGAAATTATAGGATACGAAGGCACACCACCTTTTGTACTGTTAGGATTTAAGCATATTGATAAAAATTCAGACCTTTTTCTTAACTTTAAAGAACTGCAATTTGCAGTATCGGTTGAACTTGCACACATTTATTTTAAACATTCAAAGATTTCTTCAACTGATGTTTGGCGGGGTGTTGCCGATAAAGGTTACATACTTTTAGATGCTGTTTTAGGAATAATTCCGGTTGCTGGTTTGGCAAGTAAATCAATACAAAATGCAAATAAACTAAATGGAGTTACAAAGGTTCTAAACAATAGTATTTCTGTTGGAAAAAATATTTTTGATGCCGCAAACAGAGTTGCTAATTTTTATAAAGAAAAATTTAAAACAAATTCAAAAACCGAAAAGAAACAAAAATTACTTGCAGCATCAAGGCTTATGCAATATACTGCCGACAGAGCAGGTTTGGCAGTTTCAGGCGATATAAAAGCAGCAATTCGTGCAATATTTTTAACAGGAAAGTACAATTATGTTTTTTTTAAAGATGTACTTGAAACATCTTTAAAAGATTTTATTTTACAAAAAAATGAAGACGGCACATACAAAAATCAAGAAATTGCTTTAAGAGTTGCACACTTAATTTCTTTTTATTTTTCTGATGAATATTCTGAAATTAGAAAGGTTTTGTTGGCAGAATAAAAACCTGCCATTTATTTGTCTTCTACAACCTCCTCAGCAGTAACTCCAACAAGGCTAACTTTTGGCAAGTCCATTTCTCTCATTCCATGAGAAATTGAAAATAAATATTTTCCTTGTTCAGGAAACTTAATGTTTGGTTTATAAACAAATTTATTCTTAACAATATCACCACTTTTATCACCAAACCATTTCCCTTTTTCATCTGTAACATAATACATTACAGTATCAGTTTGCACATTCCCCGACGGTGACTTTGTGCTAATAAAAAGCCATAAATTATTTGTTAAAAAATCTTCTTTAACATTAACATTTATAAACAAATTATAAAATTTTGAAATATCATTAACTTCAAGTTCCAAATTCACAGGCACACCAATATTCCAAACTTCGTTTTCTATTTTTTTGCTATCAGAAATTATAGTTTTGCTTTCGCAAGAAAATAAAGCCAATGCAAAAAATAAGATTAAATAAATGAATTGCTTATTTTTCATTTTTGTTATTTGGGTTTGAATTTGGTTTATTATTATTGTTTTTTTTCTTAGGAAAACGTCTTTTTTTAGAATTAAATTTCGGTTTACCTTTATTTTCTGAATTATGAGATTTGTTTGGTTTATTTTTCTTATCCCCTTTTTCAGAATTATTTTTTGGATTTTGTTTTTTTACGTTTTGGTTATCTTTATTGTGGTTTCGTCTTTTATTAGAATTTCGTTTATTGTTTTTGCGTCTTCCTTTTTTCTTATCAAAACGAGTTAAACTATCTTGCCCAACAACATCTCCATAATCAAAAGAAACTTTATTTGAAACAGGCATATCATCAGCACCTTTCAAGGTTTCTGGTTTTTTGCCTTCTTTGTTTAACAAAATAATTTCAGAAACTCTTTCAATTGAAATTGCTGTAACATTTTCAGCACCATTTCTTTTAAATGAGTACCAAACTAAACTTTTGAAAACATCAATTTTCATAAAGTAAGCAGTTCCCTGTTCTGTTTCAAGACTTCTTTTTGATGGAAATTCTTTTATTGCATCTTTATAAGCTTCTTTTTCAAAGTTTATGCAACATTTTAATTTACCGCATTGCCCTGCAAGTTTTTGCGGATTCATTGATAATTGTTGCTCTCTTGCTGTATCTGTACTTACCGAAACAAAATTTGTCATCCATGATGAGCAACAAAGTTCTCTACCACAAGAGCCAATTCCTCCAATAATTCCGGCTTCTTGCCTTGCTCCAATTTGTCGCATTTCAATTCTTATTCCAAACTCATCGGCTAAAACTCTAATAAGTTCTCTAAAATCAACACGTTTATCTGAAATGTAATAAAAAATTGCTTTTGTTCCATCTCCCTGAAACTCAACATCTCCAATTTTCATATTTAAGTTAAGACGTTTTGCAATTTTTCTGGCTTCAAGCATTATTTTATGTTCACGCGAAGTTGCTTCTTCCCATTTTTCAATATCGGTAAGTTTAACTTTTCGGTAAACAATTTTAAGTTTTGAATCAAACGGCACTCCTTTTCTTCGCATTTGCTCACGTACCAACTCTCCTGTTAATGAAACTGTTCCAATATCATGTCCGGGTGATGCTTCAACAGCAACCATATCACCTTCTTTAAGAATAAGTTTATTAACATTCTTATAAAAAGCTTTTCTTGTATTTTTAAAACGTATTTCTACAATATCCGGAGTGTTTGATGTTGTAGGATAATTACGAAGTTCATTAAAAACATTTAATTTATTGCAACTGTGCGGGTTACAATATGCTCCGTCTTTTATTGATTGAGATGCACAACCTCTTAATGTATAATCTTCTGTCTTCATTATTACTGCTTTATAAAACAGCAA
>JAADEE010000296.1 GCA_013153575.1 Chlorobiota bacterium | reverse complement strand
ATCGGAAGCTCAGGTTTAACAGACAAAGTAGATAACATTAAAAAACTTGAAGATAACAATGCTGCTGCAGTTGTATTAAAATCATTATTTGAAGAACAAATAAATGCAGAGATATCAAAAGCAAGTTTTACCCAAGGCAACGCCTATCCTGAAGCTTATGAATATATCGAAGAATACACTAAAAATAAAGTAATTACTGACTATCTTAAATTAATTGAAAATTCAAAAAAAAGTGTTGATATTCCTGTAATTGCAAGTATAAATTGTGTTACAAACTCCGAATGGATTGATTTTGCAAAAAATATTCAAGAAGCAGGAGCAGATGCATTAGAATTAAATATTGCAATACTTCCTTCCGACCCATTTGAGAAGGCATGTGATAATGAGGAAATGTATTTTAATATTACCGAAAAAGTTCGTGAAATATTATCAATTCCTATTTCTTTAAAAATGAGTTATTATTCTGCCGGATTAGCACAACTAATTTACAGACTTAGTGCCTCTCGAAATGTTGATGGAATAACTTTATTTAACAGATTTTATCATCCTGATATTGATATTAACACATTAGAGCTTACATCATCAAATGTATTTAGCAAACCTGATGAATATACATTACCACTTCGTTGGATTGCATTACTATCAGATAAAGTTGATGCAGATTTAGCCGCAACAACAGGAATACACGATGGTAGCAGTATGGCAAAGCAAGTTTTAGCAGGAGCATCGGCAGTTCAAATTGTATCTTCAATTTATAAACATGGTGCAGGATATATTAATACAATTCTAAAAGAATTTGAAGATGTTGCAAAAAAACATAATTTTGCAACAATTAATGAAATGAAAGGAAAACTAAGTTTTCATAAAGATAAAGACAATAAAACCTTTGAAAGAATTCAGTTTATGAAGTATTTTGGAGGAATAACATAGTTTAAGAATAATTAACAAGAAACAATACAATGAAAAATAAATTTAATGCAGTAGTATCTCAAATAATTGATGTTTCACCATCAATGAAAATTTTTAGAATAGCACCCATAGGTTGGGAATTGCCGGATTTTAAATCAGGGCAATTTGCAGCTTTGTCATTACCGGCAACAGCTGAAAGAGTTGAAGGCTCAACACCTGATTATGAAGAATATGAAGACGGTAAAATGATTAAACGTGTTTATTCAATAGCATCATCTTCAAAATCAAAAGAATTTATTGAATTTTATATATCAATAGTACGTTCAGGTGCTTTAACACCACGACTTTTTAACCTTAAAATTGGTGATGGAATTGAACTTGGAACAAGAATGGTTGGAATGTTTACTCTCGACCAAGTTCCTGAAGATAACAATGTAGTTTTAATTGCAACAGGAACAGGAGTTGCACCTTACATTAGTATGTTGCGTTCAAATATTTTAAGCAATAACAATCGTAAAATAGCAGTTATTCATGGTGCAGCAAATTCTTGGGATTTAGGTTACCGTTCAGAACTTATGCTTTTAGAAAATATTTCGGATAGATTTAAATACATTCCAACAGTTTTAGAAGCAGATAAAGAACATTCAAAATGGATGGGTGATACTCGTTATGTTGAAGATATGTGGGCTGATGGAGTTGTTGAAAAAGCATTTGGTGAAAAACCAAAACCTGAAAATACTCATGTTTTCCTTTGCGGAAATCCTAAAATGGTTAAAAGCATGTTTGCACATCTTGAAGCAGAAGGATTTAAAGAACATAAACGAAAATCTCCGGGACAAATCCATGTTGAAAGTTGGGGATAGTTATCGGTAATTTTTAAATTAAATTGGTATATAAAAAGGCTGAACATTAAATGTTTAGTCTTTTTTATTATAAATTTGTAAACTTATAATATTAGCAAATGATAAAATATAGTTTAAAAGATGATTATAGTGAAGGTGCTCATCCTAAAATAATTGAAAAGTTATTGCAAACAAACCTTCAGCAAGAAAATGGATATGGGAATGATATATTTTCTGACAAAGCAAAACAAGAAATTAAAAATAAAATAGGTGTAAGTGATGCCGAAATACATTTCGTAACCGGAGGAACACAGGCAAACTTAACAGTTATTGCATCATTACTAAAACCATACGAATCTGTAATTGCTGCAGAAAGTGCACATATTGCAATGAATGAAACAGGAGCAATTGAAGCAACAGGTCATAAAATCCATTCTGTTAAAGCTTACGATGGAAAAGTAAAATGTAAAGAAATTCAAGAAGTTTTAGATGTTTTTAATAATGAGCATCACGTTAAACCCAAAGTAGTTTTTATTTCAAATACAACAGAAATAGGCAGCCTTTATAGTAAAAAAGAACTTACTGATTTGTCAAATTTCTGTAAGAAAAATAATTTGCTTTTGTATATGGATGGTGCAAGATTAGGTTCGGCATTAAGCTCAAAATATAATGATTTAAGTTTGCCTGAAATTGCTAAACTTGTTGATGTTTTTTACATAGGAGGAACAAAAAATGGAGCTTTACTCGGTGAAGCAGTTGTAATTGTTAATGATAATTTAAAAGCAAATTTTAGATTTCATATGAAGCAAAGAGGTGCATTATTGCCAAAAGGGCGCCTACTTGGTATTCAGTTTTTAGAGCTCTTTAAAGAAGATTTATTTTTTGAAATAGGAAGACATGAAAATGCAATGGCAACAAAACTTGCAGAAGGTATTAAGAACTTAGGGTTTGATTTTTTAACAAAACCTGTTTCAAATCAATTGTTTCCTATTTTGCCAAATAATTTAATTAAAGAAATAAGCAAAAAATATGACTTTCATATTTGGGAAAAGAAAACTAATGAAAAATCAGCAATAAGGCTTGTATGTTCGTGGGCAACAAAAGAATATGTTATTGATGAGTTTTTAGCAGATATTAAAAATAAACTTTAAGAAAAATGAGAATAGCATTAATAGGTTATGGCAAAATGGGAAAAGAAATTGAAAAAATTGCCATTGAAAGAGGACATGAAATAATATTTAAGTTTGATATTACAAATAATAATGAATTTACAACAGATAATTTAAAAAAAGTTGATGTTGCAATTGAGTTTACACAACCTGATTCAGCATATAAAAATTACTTGAAATGTTTTGAAGCAAATATTCCTGTTGTTTCGGGAACTACCGGTTGGCTTGATAATTTACCAAATATAAAATCTCAATGCGAAGGAGGAAAACAAACTTTTTTTTATGCATCAAATTTTAGTTTAGGAGTAAATTTATTTTTCAAACTTAACAAAACACTTGCTCAATTAATGAATAAAGTTGAAGCTTATGATGTTGAAATTTCAGAAACACATCATACCGAAAAAAAAGATGCACCAAGTGGAACAGCAATTACCTTGGCAGAAGATATTATTTCAAATTTTAATAAAAAAGAAACTTGGGTAAAAGAAAATGCAGTTAATAATTCAGAACTTGTAATTCATTCTTATAGGAAAGATAAAGTGCCCGGTTTACATACCATAAAATATGAATCTGACGTTGATTATATTGAAATTACACATAGTGCAAAAAGCCGAAAAGGTTTTGCTTTAGGAGCAGTTTTAGCAGCAGAATTTACTCAAAAAAAATCAGGTTTTTTAACTATGAATGATTTATTAGAT
>JAADEE010000150.1 GCA_013153575.1 Chlorobiota bacterium | reverse complement strand
TTCGTAAGAATTTTTACTGTATCTCCATTTTTAAGTTCATACGAAAGTGGTTGTATTTTACCATTTACAACGGCTCCGGAACAAGTCTCTCCTACTCTTGTGTGTATTGCATAAGCAAAATCAATAATTGTATAATCTTTTTTTAAGCTTTTTAAATCGCCTTCAGGTGTAAAAACTAAAATTTCTTCTGAATAAAGAGCTTTTTTCGATTTATCATCATTTTCATCATCAGTAGGGTTTTCAATTTCTTCTCTAATCTTTGCAAGCCAATCATTATTTCCTCCTTCTTTACCTGTTTTATATCTCCAATGTGCTGCAGGTCCTTTTTCTGCAACTTCATCCATTCTTTCAGTTCTAATTTGAACTTCAACCCATTTATTTTCTGGTCCTAAAACTGTTGTGTGTAACGATTCGTAACCACTAAGTTTAGGTGCCGAAATCCAATCTCTAAGACGCTTTGGGTTTGGCTTATACAAATCTGTGATTAATGAATAAACATTCCAACAAACAGCTTTTTCATTCTTCAAATCAGATTTTAATATTATTCGAATTGCAAACAAGTCATAAACTTCCTCAAAAGGAACACCTTGCGTTTTCATCTTATTCCAAATTGAATGTATTGATTTTGGGCGTCCTTTAATTGTTGCTGTAAAACCAGCATCAGAAATTAATTTTTTTAATGGTTTTATAAAATTATTTATGTAACTATCTCTTGAAGCCTTGGTTTCTTGAAGTTTTTTTGCAATAAAACGATACATATCTTCCTCTGTATGCTTCATTACACTTTCTTCAAACTCAGTTTTAATATTATATAAACCAATACGATGTGCAAGTGGTGTGTATAACATTTTTATTCTGTTTATTACACTTTGCTTTTGCTCGTCAGTAAACTTATTAATATTTCTGATATTGTATAATTCAGTGGCAAGCATTATTAAAATTGCTCTTACATCATTAGTAATTGTTAGTAAAAACTTTATTAAATTTTCAGATTGAGAGTCTACTTTTTTTGCAGTAAAATTTGGTATTTTATAAAGTCCTGCTAAAATTTTAGAAACACTTTCTCCAAATTTATCTTTTATTTCATCTTCATTAAATTCTTCTTTTTTTAAAAAGCTATATAAAATTCCTGAAAGCAAAGTAACAAGTCCGCCTCCTGTTTTTTCAATAATAATATTACATATTTCAGAAGAATATTTAATTCTTTTTTCAATTATTTTATTATCAAAATCTGATAAATAATTTAATGCATTATATATTTGAATTTTACTTTCTTCTTTTTCAAAAGTATCAGTAAAATCTATAACTTGCTGAAATTCTTTCTTTACCAAATCATTATTTATCTTTATCATATTCAACACTTTAAATAATTATTTTCTTTTATAAGACTTTTATATGCAAATATTTTAATTACATTTGCAAAATTATTAAGTAAATCATATTTATGAAAAACAGAGTTTTTCTAATATTATTTTTATCAACTTTCTTTTTTTCTTCTTTTGCATACTATCCTAAAACAATAGATGCAGACTTAATTAGCATAAAATATTTTTCTGTTAATAAATGTAATAATAAAAATAATGTTTATGCTGTTGTAACTTATAAAGTTAATTATAAGGATATTTTTTCTTTAAAAATGATTAATAAATATCCTAATGGTATTTCTACAAGTTCTCCTGTAAATGAAACAGATAAAAAAGGTTATGTTATTTATAGTTTCTGTACTGAAAAAAATAAAAAAACGTCTTTTAAAACTTGTTTTATTTCAAAAAATGGTGAAGAAAGTAAAATAATTGATGTTATTATAAATCCATCATCTTCAGAAATAATTACAGGAACTGCTCCACAAACTATTATAAAAAATTAAAATGTTTTGATACCCTGCGGGTTTTGGAAACCCGCAGGGTATTCATTCTATTTCTTAATAAAAAAGGCAACCTATATGGGCTGCCTTTTTTATTTATAGTTTTTTAATTCCTATTTTAGCCCTAATTCTTTTAAGCCTTGCTCAAAAACGATGTCAACAGGTATTCCGGCATCATTAACTCTTTGTAAATCTTTTTGTAATTCTTCTCCGATTTTTCCATTTGCATCAATCCATTTTTTTGCTTCGTCATAATTTCCATCTCCTTGAATTACTAAAATCTTTTCTGTTAATGAGTTCATTGCTTCTCTCATCTTTTGCATATTAACTTTATAGGTTCCTGTTTCTGCATCTTTCTCAAAAGCTCCTTTTTCTTTAAAGTAATAGAAACGTAGCATATTTGCTTTTCCGTGTGAGCTTGAAACTCCAAATCTTACAGAACGGAATATACTTGCCATAAATGTTACGTAATTATCCATTAAATCTTTTTCAGGAAATTCTCCTTCATCGTATAATTTTGTTACGAAAAATAAACCTAAAATATCAGCTTTTCCTTCTTCAATTGTTGTTGCAAGTTCTTTAAGTGCTGCACCAACTTCGGTTTTATTGTCATCTACAAGATATTTTATTCCTAAACCATGTGCAGTTTCATGAAACATTGTGTTTTCAAAGAATGCATCAAACTTTATATTTTTTCTTTGTTCTTCTGCAATTAAAACTTTACTTATAGGAACAAGAATTTTTTCAAATTTTGCACGCATTGCATTTTTAAGTTGTAATCTTCGGCTTCCTTTTGCAAGATGTACTCTTTTATCATTAGGAAGGTTTATCGCAATTGTTTTGCTTCCTGCATTACAATCTCCTGCATAATATACTACATCATAAGCTCCTAAATCAGAATTTCTACCGGGTACTTCTTTTTTATATTTTTTGTCAACAGGCAAAGCTTCTTGCATATCGGGCAACATTGCTGCATATTTTTTTAATTTATCACTCCATTCTTTATCTTTAATTAAAATAAATGCTTCGTGTGCTGCTTTATAACCAAATAATGCATCTTCATAGTTTTCAATAGGTCCAACAACAAAATCAATTGCATTATCTTTCATATCCATCCAAGCCATATCACTTTCTAAATAATCATCAGAAAGTAAAGCTTCGGCACGTAAATTTAAATAATTCTTAAATCCTTTATCATCAGCAAGTTCTGCTGCTTGTTTTAAAAGGTTTGCAAGTTTATCTGTTTGTTCTTTATATGCTTCATGATACCAAATTGATTTTAATTTGCCATCATCATCTCTTCTTATTAATGTGTATAATGAAGTTTTATTATTATCAGAAAGTTTTTCAAACTCCTCTTTTGTCATATCTTTTGGATAAAAATTAGCACCGGCAGGTTTTTCACCAATTCCTTTAACAAAAGGCTTATTTCCGTTTAATCGTTCCCAAGGTCCGTAATTTATTTCAATAAACTTTTTAGTTGCATCATCAATATTCATTGAAAATAATTCATTTTTATCTCCATAAGTTTGTTGCCAATATATATCATCACAAATATCAGCAGCTTCAAATAATAATGGTAGCATCTTTTTCTGATTATCAGATAAATGACTAATATCAGTAGTTAAATTAAAACTTATATACTGATTTACTTTTGCATTCATAATACTATCATTTTCAACATTTTGACCATCTTGTTTATTTTCTTTATTTTCATCGTTACATGACGAAATAATAAACATAAACGCAATAGCAG
>JAADEE010000045.1 GCA_013153575.1 Chlorobiota bacterium | reverse complement strand
TTGAAAACCTTATCTAAATATTTTTCAGCTTTACCAGGATTATTCAACTTAGAGTAAAATAACACTTTTTCACAATAATAATAAAATTTAAGCTTTCCACTATTTATTTTGCTTAATTTATTAATGTAAATATTAACAGAATCAATATAATTTTTTCTTTTTGTAGACCCTTCAGGAAATTTATCTGCAAGAGCAAAGTTTGATAAATTCAGTATTTTGGTAAGTTGAAATATAAGTGTTTCAAGTTGCAAAGGCATTAAATCAAATCCTTTTTTTATTAAACCTGAATATATATAATCGACTCCCCTTTTGGCAGAAGAAGAAGCTAAATCAAAATTACCATTTTCAAAAGCAACCATACTTTGAACAAACAGATTTAATACATAAAGCTCGGTTACTTTAGCACCTGCCAATTTCAAAGCTTCAGTGTTATAATACTGCCCTCTTTCCACATCACCGGAGGCAGTAAAATAAAATGCCAAAATAGAGTTTACTTTATACAATTGACATTCTGATAAAATATCTCTAAAATCTGTCAATAATGTTACAGTTAATTTAATTGAAGCATAAACATCTCCAACTAAATAAAATTTCTTAGAAAATACAAATATTGACTTAACTAAAGAATCTTTCTTCTCAGAATTATCCTTTTCTAACCTCAATGCTTCTGTCAGAGATGAAATAATAACAGGAACTTTTAACGAATAACTCTCCAGCTCTTCCCTATTAAGATTTTTAATATTTTTCACATTTGTTAATATTAGTTTTTTCACAAGTTTATATTACAACAAAAGGTGGATTTATGCTATATTTTTTAAACTTGTCATTCCCTATCTATAGGCGAAAACAAAAATAAATATTACAAAAATTAGATAATTTTATTTTTTTATAAGTTATGATAGTCTATATACCTAAATATTTTTGGTTGGTGAGAGTATGAAAAAAAGTATTAAATAAATTTAAAGAAGAATTAAACAACTTTGAAGAAATTGCAAGCTATTTGAAACCTTCCTCCGGAGACATTCCCGAACTTAAAGGCATTGATATATACGGAGAATCTATTCCTCTAAACAGTTATGTAGGAGGAGATCACATTATTTACCTTGATTTCAAAAAAAGGTATGACTTGGATAAGAGAATTGAAGAGGCATACAAACAAGGTAAATATGTGTTGGCTGAAAATTTAAAATTAAGTAAGAAAAAAACAGGTATTTTATTAGCCGATGTTGCAGGGCATAAGTTAACCGATGCTGCTCTTGCCTCAATGCTGCACCAAGCATTTTTGGTCGGTGTTTTATACGAACTTGACAACAATGGCTCTGTAACAACAAAGCTGTTTGAAAATATAAATACAAGATTTTATATGTCATCAGGGATATCAAAATATATTACAATGATATATGGTGAGATTTGGGAATCAGGTATTTTCAAATTTATTTCGGCAGCCCACCCCTTCCCTGTTGTGTTTTCTGCAAAGCACAAAAAACTAAGCAAAGTTTGTATGGAAAAAGTTATAACCTTTCCACCAATTGGAACTATGCCTTCAAAAGACGATATTGATTGTAATATTCATAAAAGCCCGCTTGGACAAAAAGAAGGTTATGTTGTAAATGAATTAAAATTGATAGAGAAAGGCGATATTTTACTTATATTTACAGACGGTTTTTCAGAACATCAAAATGATAAACAAGAAAGATATTTTGACAAATGTTTGGAAAACACTTTGTCAAAAAACAACCACAAAAGTGCCAAAGAAATTTTTGAAATAATTAAAGACGAAATGTTGTCTTTTTCAGAACCGACAGACGATATAAGTTATATAATTATCAAGAAAATTTAACCTTTACATACAAAAAATAATTGTTAACATAATTCGGCATACTGTATTTGGAGGTTTAATTTGAAAACTGTTCTTGTACTAACGGCAGGTATTCTTTCCATTTCATTTTCTGCAATTTTTATAAGATTTTGTAATGATGTACCTCCTGTAACAATTGCAGCTTACAGACTGATAATTGCATCGGTTATTTTAATAGCAATAGCTGCATTCAAGAAAATAAGTTTAAAAGGTATAGGTAAAAAAGAAATTCTACTATCAATTGTAAGTGCAATATTTTTAAGTTTACACCTTTTAAGTTGGATTACCTCTTTGAAGCTCACTTCAATTACAAGTTCTGTAGTGTTGGTTACCACAAATCCTATTTTTGTAGCGGTATTCAGCTACATTATTTTTAAAGAAAAACAGCCTAAAGAATTGATAATAGGAATAATTTTGTCTGTTTTGGGAAGTGGTGTACTTGCAATTGGAGACGGAGGAATTTCATCTTTAGGTATTGCAAACAAAGAGGCTCTGATAGGTGATATATTGGCACTTATTGGCGCTATTATGGCAAGCGGATACTTAATTACAGGCAGTATTATGCGAGAAAAAATGGATACATTTAAATATATTTTAATTGTTTATCCTGTCACCGCCGTACTTTTAAGTATTTTTCTTCTTTTTGGAAATTTTAAACTAACAGGATTTAAAACAACATCTTGGCTGAATATATTTTTACTTGGAACTGTTTCACAGTTAATAGGACACACTGCATTTAATTGGGCATTAAAACATTTAAAAACATCAATGGTTGCAATAAGTATTTTAGGAGAGCCAATTGGTGCTTCAATATTGGCATTTTTATTTTTTAAAGAAACAATCTCTTTAACTCAATTTTTAGGAATTATCTGTATTTTTACAGCAATTACAATAGGCTCCAAAAAAGGAAAAAAACAAAATTTAGCAGTAGTTTAAATGGTCT
The DNA here is from genome assembly GCA_013153575.1 of Chlorobiota bacterium. Lineage (GTDB taxonomy): Bacteria > Bacteroidota > Bacteroidia > Bacteroidales > JAADGE01 > JAADGE01. The sequence goes on along the minus strand of JAADEE010000045.1, from coordinate 824 downwards.
CGATAGTCTCGATAGTCCCGATAGTCCCGATAGTCCCGATAGTCCCGATAGTCTAAATAGTCTGAATAGTCTAAATAGAAAATAATGTTGGCGACAAAACCGTCTTCATTATTTTTCTATTGATTCTATTTTGACTATTTTCAAGCCTGACTTGAGTTAAACTGTCCGGGATTTTTCGGAGTAACATCTTTAAAAAGGCTGAGCAAATATGCAAAATCCTTTTCAATGTTTCCTGTCGGTTTAAATATTTGATGAAATTTAATTATCTTTTTACCGTAATCAAGTGCCATTGGCAAAATTGGAATACCTGCTTTTAAAGCAATGTAGTAAAAGCCTGTTTTCCACCTTTCAACTTTTTTTCTTGTTCCTTCAGGAGATAAAGCAAGCATTAAAGATTCTCTTTTTTTAAATTTCTCTGTCAACAAATCAACAAACCCATGTCTTGTTGAACGCTCAACAGGTATACCGCCAAGCCAATACATAAGGTGCTTAATTATCGGAAATTTAAATAAAGTGTGTTTACCTAAAAAATTTGCCTTAGCATCTACCGCAATAGAAACAAATGCTGTTAAGACAAAATCCCAATTTGAAGTATGTGGAACAATAATAACAATCATTTTAGGTATTTTAGGAATAATGCCAACTATTTTCCAACCTGTAATTTTTAAATAAGCCTTGCCAATAAATGTTGTAATTTTGTTATTTCTTTTTAGTGAGTTGTGTAATTCAGGTATCATAGCAAACCTCAACTTTCGTCTAAAAATTTACAATTTTTTATTTTATCACAATAATTTAAATAAACACATAGAATTTAAAGTAAAGTA
>JAADEE010000277.1 GCA_013153575.1 Chlorobiota bacterium | reverse complement strand
CTTTGCCAGAATAGAATATAAATTTATAGCTCATATAATTAGTTTAAAAAATATTCTTTAGTGAGATTTTTGAATTTAATTGTAATGGATATTTTGATTTACGTAGAAAAAAAGTGGAAACAGCCTTCCCTGGCTGTTTTAAACTACAATGTTAAATAAATTGTCTGAAAAATAGCTATTAGATGTTTCTGTTTGAACAGAGTTGATAATATTACTAATAGATGATTGTAAATCTTCTGTTCCCATGTTTGAAAAATCTAGTTGAGTAATTTGAGAAACAGCTGCTTTTCTCTGATCAGGAGAAAGGCTTTTTAGTTGGTCTCTAATAGAATTTCTACTATCTTCTGGTAACTGCTGCATAATATTTCTCATTTCCATATTGCCATTTCCGTTTCCAGCGCCATATCTGTGCATCATTCTCATTTGTTCCATTGAACCAGCTCCATTGATGTTCATTTTCTCCCTCCTTTCTATAATTTTTTATTGCCAGAAAAGAGATTCTGGCAATAATTTATTTATGCAAAATTTCTACCATAATTTTTTCTTTGTTTTTAAAGGGTTTTTCATGATGATACGACAAATTTGTCGGATTAGACGACATTTTTGTCGTTATATGAAATATTGAGGTAAATTTACTGTATTGACATAATATTAAAAATAAAGTTAAAATAAATATAGGCGTTAAAAGAAAAAACTAAAATTTACGGAGAGGGCGGGATTCGAACCCGCGGTAGAGGTTTTGCCCCTACACACGATTTCCAATCGTGCTCCTTCAGCCAGACTCGGACACCTCTCCAAGTGTTAGGAAATTATCAAGCCTATTAAAAAAAGTCAAGAAACTATATTTTATCATATTGAAAGCAGATTTTTGTTGATTTTTTTTTATTTATTCGTATAATCAAAATTTTGGTAAATTAATTTTGAAGGAGGATGTGATGAAAGTTAAGACAGCTTTAATTAGTGTATCAGACAAAACAGGAATTGTTGACTTTGTTAAAAAGCTTAAAGAATTAGGTCTTGAAAAAATACTTTCTTCTGGTGGAACAGCTAGGGTTTTAGCTGAAAATGGCATTGATGTTACAGAAGTTTCTGAATATACAGGGTTTCCAGAAATGCTTGATGGTAGAGTTAAAACACTTCATCCAAAAATTCATGGTGGCATTCTTGCAATGAGAGATAAAAAAGAACATATGAATAAGCTTAAAGAATTTGAAATTTTGCCGATAGATTTAGTAGTGGTGAATCTTTATCCTTTTTTGAAAACAATTGAAAAACCTGATTGCACTTTTGAAGATGCAATTGAAAATATCGACATAGGTGGTCCCACATTGATTAGAGCAGCAGCAAAAAACTTTAAAGACGTAATAGTAATCACAGACCCTATTGACTATAATGTAGTAATAGAACAATTGAGTACAAAGGGTGATGTTGATTATAAAACTAGATTAATGCTTGCCCAAAAAGTATTTTCATTAATGAGTAATTATGATGGAGCGATTGCAAATTACTTAAATAAGTTTTGTTAAGGGTTTTTTATGGCTAGATTTTTGAAAAAAATTGAAGATATTCCTACGTTACCAGAAGTAGCTATCAAGATAATTCAATTATCATTAGATGAAAAAATATCTAATAAAGATTTTGAAGAGTATATTCATTTATCACCAGACCTTGTTATAAAAATTTTTAGGCTTATAAACTCGCCTTTTTTTGGACTTCCTTATAAGGTTAAAGATTTGTCTCAAGCTATTGGATTGCTTGGCAGGAAAACTATTAGAAATTTAGCATTAACATTTTTTTTAATTGATACAATCAAAGATATTTCATCAAAAGAAGAAATTCTTAATTACTGGAAACTAATGGTATTAGGTTCTAATATTGCCAAATTGATTTCCAAAAGAGATGATATTTTTGTTGCTTCTTTACTTTATTATTTACCTCATTATTTTTATCTGGTTTATGAAAATAAAAAGTTAAATTCAGTTACAGATGATTATTATGTTGCTTTTATTGATGTTGCAAATAAGATGTTCAAAAAGTGGCATATCCCAGAAGAAATTCAGAATTTAGTTTTTAAATATTTTAAATATAAATTCGATGAAGAAGAATTAGATAAAGAGACACTTGCGATTTTTATTGGTGAAAAATTTTCAAAAATGATTCTTCTTGAAGGTGTTAAACATAAAGATCTTGATATTTTAAACACTTACCTGAAGATGAAAGAAGAGAGCTTTTCAAAGCTTATTGAAAGGGCAATAGACACAACTAATTTTATTTTAGATTTTTTTAATATACCAGATAAAATTGTAAACGCTGGCAATATTATCAATTTATTAGCTAAGGCTAATCAAAAGATTTTTGACCTTTATCAAGAAAATTATAAATTATTAAGAGAAACAGAAGAGTTAAATAAAATTTTAAGCACTTCATTTAATAATTTGCCATTAGGTGTAATGGTTTTTGAAGGAGATGAATGTATTTTAACAAATCTAACTGCTGAAAGGATTCTTGAAGGCAAAAAGGATAGGCTTGAAGATATTTTAGATGAAGAAATTATAGAGACTTTAAAAAGTCATCCAGGTGACTCAATAAAGTTAATTACTACTCTTAAAAATAAAAAAGTAGTTGATTTAACATACTTTAAATCAATGTCTGGCAAGACAATAAAAGTATTTTTGTTTTTTAGAGATTTAACAGAAGAATTGAAGTTAAAAGAAAGATATAAGTATTTAAAAGAAAATTATGAAGAGCTTATTCATTCTGCTGGAATAGGAATAGTTATTATTGATTTGAAAGGAAATATAATTTTTGCTAATAAGAAGTTTTGTGATATTTTAAAAATTAAAAATTATGAATCTTTAAAAAATAAACAGTTAAAAGATTTTATATGTGTTTCAAAAGAATGTGAATTCCAGATTATTAATATTTTTAAAGAAATTTTATCAGGCAATGCCCAAGAAAAAACGATTCAAATAAAAAGTCAAAATAGGTTAAAAGAAGAAATTTATTTAGAAATTACAATTACAATTTATAGAGACGCTGGTTCAGTAAAAGGTTTTCAATTATTAGTTAATGATATTACTGATAAGAAAAAGCTTGAAGTAGAAAAAGAGAAAATGCAGAAAAATGTACTTGAGTCAGAAAAGCATAGAGTTCTTGTAGAGTTGGCTGGAACAACTGCTCATGAACTTAATCAGCCACTTACAAATCTAATGCTTTCACTTGAAATGTTAAAAACTATTGACGAAGTTAAAAAAAGTAAGTATTTAGAAAGAATAGAACAAGCAACAGAAAGGATTGCAGAAATAGTTAAAAAGTTTTCAAATGTTACAAAATACAAAACAAAAGATTATCTGGACAGTTCAAAAATTATAGATTTAGGCGATGAGTAAATTTCTTTTTACACCGTTCTTTTACATTTTCCTTATTATTTTTACAGTATTTATTTGTTTGATAGTATATTTTTTTAATCTTTTTGTTAAAGATAAAAAGTTTTTTTATAAAATTGGTAGGTTTTGGGGGAAAGTTGTGATGCTTTCAACTTTTCCTAAAATTGAAGTTATAAATAAATGCCCTCCTGAGAAAATGAACAAAAATTACATAATCATGGCAAATCATCAAAGTGCTTTTGATATT
>JAADEE010000217.1 GCA_013153575.1 Chlorobiota bacterium | reverse complement strand
TTATTCAGTCTAGATATCTGAAATATTGGTCTACTAGATGATTAAGAAAGAAAGGTGTTTGTAAGACTTTTTTATCTCTATCACAATATCTGACTAAATTTGAAATTGCATTTTGAACAATGGTGAAATTATTTGATTTTGTTTCTGCTGGAAGCATATCTGAGATTTTTTTTATGTTTTTTGATATAAACACCAAATGTGTAGAATTACAATCTCACTCTGTTCTAGGTGGAGGATTTTCCCCAAAACTAAGAAAAGGTAAAATAAATAAGAAAATTAAAACTATTTTTTTCATATTTAATGTATTTTACAATTAAAACCTAAGGAGAACTAGGTACTAGGCACTAGTTAATTAGTAAACTGTTTTTAATGATAATACTTGTAAGGTAAAAATCAATTATTTTTTCATCCAGTCTTCTATAAAAATCATTATAAATCCTAGTGTTATGTAAATATCAGCTAAATTAAACGTTGGAAACCAATCAAAAATAGTGATAAAATCTCTTACTCAGCCTAAGTAAAACCTATCAATTAAATTTCAAATTCCACCTGCTAAAAGCAAAGTAAAAGCCAATGGTCAAATATACTTTTTTTTGTATAACCGCCAGATGCCAATTAGAACCAAAACAGTAATAATTTTTAAAATATCAAATGGAAAAATTTTAATTCACCAGCTTATACCTGTGTTAAGTACGTGTTTTGAAAACATATAAGCATAATGAAATAACCGTTTGTTATAAAAAGCATATTTTGTAAGTTGGTCTAAGATGATTAAGATTAATGCTATTAAATAAGGCATTTATTAATTATCAATGATAAATGATTAATGGCTAATTTTTCTAGCAATTAGGTAAGCCATTCAAAGTGCATCTGCTGCATCATGTGGTTGAGGTAGTTCTGTAAGTTTGAAAAGCTTTTTTACTGTTTTTTGCATAAGTTCTTTTTTTGCTAATCCTGTTCAAGTGATAAATTTTTTAATTTCTTTTGGTGTAAGTTCTAAGATTTTGCAGTTTTGTTGGTAAAATTTACTTAAAAGTATTCCTCTTACTCAATATACAAATTCAGCATTGTTTTGGTTGTATTTTGTAAAAAAAAGTTTTTCTATACAAACTCACAAAGGAGGATATTTTTCTATCATTTTTTGAAAAAAAATTTCAATATCTGCTAATCTTCTTGCATTGTCTATTCTGTCTCATTCTAATTCATTAATGATAGCTCATAGCTCGTAGATTTTTAGGTTTTTATCTATGATAGCAAATCAAAGTTTCCTTATTCCAGGGTCAATTCAATAAAAAAACATTTTAATTTTTGTAGGTGTAAAGCTTATATTTTATCAAAATTTATATCTTCTAATTTTTCAAATTCTATTACTTGTCCTAATCCATAAACTAGGTAGTAATTGTCGTTTACTGTTTTATTTATTAAAATTTTTATAGGTTTTCATAATGCATATGCCATTCCTAATTCCAAAAGTTGTCATTCAGATTTTTCAGGATAATTAATATATGCTAGGACTAAATTAGCTTTTTTGATGTTTTCATAAAACTTTTTAAGAAGTTTGTTTGGCGGTAGGGTAGAATCTTCTTCAAAGTAGTAAATAAAGACTTTTTTTCAGGTAGCTTCTAGTTTGTTTTTTATAAAATTTAATTCTTTTTCAAGCTGATTTGTATCGATTCAGCTTTGTTTATAGGATAGGTAAATCATATTAAAAATTAACTAATTAAACTGATTTAACTGATTAACTAATTAATCTAATTGTGGCATTCTTGGTTTGATTAGGAATCTCAGAATCCAGTTAAATTTTCAAACTAGGTACTAGGAAATAGTTAACTAGGTGCTTTTTGTCTGTGATTGTTAATAAGATTGTCTGTGATACATAAAAGTCATTTTTCACTTATTACTTCTTACCTATTACTTGTTACTTAATTCAATCCCTACAGGGCAGTGGTCTGAGCCTTCGATTTGATTTAAAATAAAAGCTTCTTTTAGTCTTGGTAATAAATCTTTTGAAATAAGAACATAGTCGATTCTCCAGCCAGAGTTGTTTTTTCTAGCATTCCCAAAATAAGACCACCAAGAGTATGCTCATTCTTTATCTGGATAAAAATACCTGAAAGTATCAACAAATCAGTTTTGAATAAAATTTTCAAATCATTGTCTTTCTTCAAAAGTAAATCAATGAGAACCTATGTTTGCTTTTGGGTTTTTAAGGTCAATTTCTTTATGGGCAACATTTAAATCTCAACAGAAAATTACAGGTTTTTTCTTTTCTAGTTTTTTCATATATTTTAAAAATGCTGCATCCCAAATTTGTCTAAAGTCTAATCTTGATAAATCTCATTTTGCATTAGGAGTGTAGACTGTGGTAAAATAAAAGTCATCAAATTCAGCTGTTAAAACTCTTCATTCACTATCTTGATGAATTACATTTTCTATTTCATCGGGGATTGCTTGATAATGATTTTGTTGGTTATGTTCAAAATATCAAAATTTATCTAGAATTTCGTTAAATTCTTCTGAAGTTAGTTGTATTCCTTTAAAAACATTTAAAGGTTTAATTTTTGTAAAAATAGCAGTTCAGCTATATCATTTTTTCTTTGCAGGATTAAAATATAGGTGATATCACATATTTCTAAAATCATCTAATACAAATTGGTCCATTTGTTCTGGGTGTACTTTGATTTCTTGAAGCCCCAAAATATCTGGATTTTCATTTTTTAAAAAGTCTTTAAATCATTTTTTAAGAACAGCTCTTAGACCATTTACATTCCAGGATAAGATTTTCATAACAATCAGTTACAAGTTAAAAGTTGTAAGTGGAAAGTAAAATAATTACGAATTACTTAATTACTTTAATTACGTAATTAATAATGTTTTTTAGCTGAGTTTCAAATTGAAGTTTGCTTGTAAATGATTAGGATAAGGCTAAATTTAAAATTTAAAAATAAAAATGTTAAAAGTAAAAGATTTGACAGTTGAGATAAATTGAAAAAAAATATTGGATAAAATTAGTTTTCAACTTAAAAATAATCAAACATTGGCTTTATTAGGGCATAATTGAAGTGGTAAAACTACATTATTGAAAGCTATTATGGGCTTGGTACCAGCAAAAGGTGAAATTATTTTTGAAAATGAAAATATTGTTGATAAAGAAATTTTTCAAAGGGCTAGAATGTGAATTGGTTATATAATGCAGGAAGTTCCTGAATATACTTGAATTAAAGTTTATGATTATGTTAAGAATATTTTGGATTTGGAGAAAAAATTTGATGAGGAAAAAATAGCTTATTATTTTGATTTGTTAGGATTAGATTGGGAAACTTATAAGGATAGAAATTTTGATACACATTTATCTGGATGAGAAAAAAAGAAAATAGAGATAATTACTACATTTTTGCTTGATAAAAAGCTTTATTTGTTGGATGAGATTGAAGCTTCTTTGGATGCTACTTCAAGGCAAGTCTTGGCTAAGATAATTAAGGATTTGCAAAATGATTGAAAAAACTTTATTTTGGTAAGTCATAATGAAGAAATTATTTCTCTTGCAAATGAATGAATTTTATTGTGTGATGGAAAATTTCTATCCTTATAAGTTTCCCAATCTAATCCTAACAAATCAAAATAATAAGCTATT
>JAADEE010000292.1 GCA_013153575.1 Chlorobiota bacterium | reverse complement strand
AAAAATTGCACATAAAAAAAGGGGACGTATATAATCGTGCAAAATTAGATGAAAGACTTACTATTGATGACGATGCTGTTGGTAATTTATATATGGATAACGGCTATTTATTTTTTAATGTCAGAGCAATTGAAAAGAAAATAGAAGGAGATTCTGTTGATATTGAACTAAGAATGTATGAAGGACCTAAAGCTCGAATAAATAGAGTTACAATAAAAGGTAATGATAGAACAAATGATAATGTTATTAGACGAGAATTATATACTGTACCGGGAGAGTTGTTTAGTAAAAGTGATTTAGTTCGTTCAGTTAGAGAACTTGCAACATTAGGTCATTTTGATCCTGAGCAAATTGTACCTACTCCAATACCAAACCCTTCTGATGGTACAGTTGATATTGAATATTCTCTTGTTGAAAGAGGAAATGACAGAGTTGAAATATCAGGAGGTTGGGGAGCCGGGACTTTTGTTGGAAAGTTAGGTTTAACATTTAATAATTTCTCAATACAAAATGTTTTTGAAAAAGAATCTTGGAGACCTCTTCCTACAGGTGATGGTCAGAAACTTAGTTTAAGTTTTCAAACAAATGGTCCTGCATATCAATATTATAGTATTTCTTTTCAAGAACCATGGTTAGGAGGGAAAAAACCAAACTCATTTTCTGTTTCATTTTATTATAATGTTCAAACAAATAGAACAACAAGTAATCCAAATCCTATAGAATTACAAACAGCAAAAGTTGGAGGTATTTCAATTGGCTTTGGTAGAAGATTGAAATGGCCGGATAACTATTTTACACTTTATCATTCAATTGGTTATCAAAATTATGATCTTAATGATTGGATATACCGTTCTTATATAAAAAATGTAACAAATGGTAACTTTAATAGTATTATCTTGAGTACTAAATTTGGTAGAAACTCGATAGATAATCCATTGTATTCAAGAAGAGGTTCGGAATTCTCTATAGGACTTGAACTTACACCTCCAATATCATTAATTGATGGGAGAGATTACGCAAGTATGGAACCTGAAGAAAAATATAACTGGTTAGAGTATCATAAATGGACAGTTAAAGCAAAATGGTTTTCGTCTATAATAGGAGATTTAATTTTTCATACTAATACTGAATTTGGTTATATTGGATATTACAATAAAGATATTGGATATTCTCCTGTAGGAGGATTTAGCGTTGGAGGTAGTGGAATGTCATATTATTCTTATGGTGTAGATGTAATTGCATTAAGAGGATATGAAGATGACAAATTAACCCCTATAAATGGAGCAAATTTATATACTAAATATACAATGGAACTAAGGTATCCTGTAGTTTTAAGCCAAAGTGCAACAATATTTGGGTTAGCCTTTGCTGAAGCAGGAAATGCTTGGTATGATACGAAAAACTTCAATCCTTTCGATATTAAACGTTCTGTAGGATTAGGAGTAAGAGTTTTCTTACCAATGCTAGGGCAACTTGGTTTCGATTGGGGATATGGATTTGATTCACAACCGGGTGAAACATCAGCACATGGAAGCGAATTCCATTTTACAATGGGACAACAATTTTAACAAACTTATTTGTTAAATAATTTATTTGCATCATTTTTGCAATATGAATTAACATATTAAATTAAATAAAAAATATAATCTTAAATTGTTAATTCTTAAAACATTAGAAAATATGAAAAAATCAATAATTGCAATTTTGTTAGTTGGGCTATTCTCAATGCCAACATTTGCACAAAAAAATGCTTATGTAGATACAGAATATATTTTAAGCAAGATTCCTGCTTATGAAAATGCTCAATCAAAACTTGATGCTCTTTCGCAAGAATGGAAAAAAGAAATTGAAGCAAAATATAAAGAAGTTGAAACAAAATATAAAGAGTATCAAACAGAAATAGCTCTTTTATCAGCTGAAATGAAAAAGCAAAGAGAAGATGAAATTATAAAGCTTGAAAATGAAGCAAATAAATTAAAAAATAAATACTTTGGTACTGAAGGCGAATTATTTAAAAAACGACAAGAACTAGTAAAACCAATACAAGATGAAGTTTATAATGCAATAAAAGAAATTGCTACCGAAGGTAATTATGGTTTTATATTTGATAAAGCTGCAGATATGTCATTAATCTATACAGACCCAAGGTATGATATAAGCGATGATATTTTAAAGAAATTAGGATATAATTAATAATAAATTAAATAAAAACAGATGAAAATTTTAATAAAATTAAGTGCGATAGTATTTTTAATGACTGTTGTAATGGGAACTGCTTCTGCTCAAAAATTAAAATTTGGGCATACAAATTCTCAAAAGTTAATTGATGAAATGCCTGAAACTATTCAAGCAAAAAAAACATTAGAAGAGTTAACTCAAAAATATACAACTCGTTTCAAAGAAATGCAAGCTGAATATCAAAAAAAAGCAACTGAATTTCAAGAGAATGAGCAATTAGCAAAAGCAAGCCCTGAAAAATGGGACGATTTAACAAAAGAAGACAAATACAGTGAGTTAATGGCTTTGCAACAAAGGCTTCAGCAATACGAAGGAAATGTTCAGCAAAAAATAAATGCTAAACAAGTTGAATTATTAACTCCAATTAGTGAGAAAGTGCAAAAAGCAATTAAAGAAGTTGCAGAAGCTGGAGGTTATATTTATATTTTTGATGAATCAACTTTGCTTTATTTCAATAAAACTTTAAGTACAGATGTTACTGAAGAGATAAAGAAAAAATTAGCAGCTAAATAATTTTATAACTACTGTTAAGATAAACTTATAACCTGCAATTTCATATATGATTTTGCAGGTTTTTAAAATAATAAAATGAGTACACCAAATTCAAAAGAAGCAATAGGAATTTTTGATTCCGGAGCAGGAGGACTTACCGTTGCTGCAGCAGTAAGAAACTTATTGCCCGATGAAAAAATTATTTATTTTGGTGATACCGCACACCTTCCTTATGGAGATAAATCTACAGAAACTGTAAGAAATTATTCTTTAAGAATTACAGATTTTCTTCTTGAGAAAAAATGTAAAGTTATTTTAATTGCGTGTAATACAGCATCGGCAGCAGCTTATGAAGAGGTTAAAAAACGAGCCGAAGGCAAAGCTCATGTTATAAATGTTATTGATCCTGCAACAGAATTTATAGCAAGTCATGATAACTTAAAAAAAATAGGAGTTATAGGTACAAAAGGAACAATAAAAAGTAAAAGTTACGAAACAAAAATAAAAGCATTACAAAGTGATAAAGAAGTTGTGTCAGTTGCAACACCTCTTTTAGTTCCTATGATTGAGGAAGGATTTATTTATGACAACATAAGTAATTCAATAATAAAACAATACCTGTCTAATGAACAGCTTAATGGTATTGATGGTTTAATACTTGCTTGCACACATTATCCTATTATTAAAAATCAAATTCGCAAATTTTATAATTTTAAGACAACAGTTATAGATTCTTCCGTTGTTGTTGCACAAAAACTAAAGCAAGTTCTTAAAGAAAATAACCTTTTAAATACAGAAAATAAAGTTCCTAATCACGAATTTTATGTTTCTGATTATACTGAATTTTTTAAAACATTAGCAGAAATGTTTTTTGATGATGAAATTAATTTGCAAACTAAACACCTGTA
>JAADEE010000034.1 GCA_013153575.1 Chlorobiota bacterium | reverse complement strand
AACAAAATTCTCTTGAATTTTGTTATCTTGTATTTTTTTGCACAAAATTCAAGAGAATTTTGTGGTGAAAAAATACTCAAACCCTGCGGGTATGACTGTGGTAGCTATTGGTTATACAAAATGTTAGCCGCAGGCTTTTTTTCTTTTTTCTCTTACTTTCAATATTCGACAGCGTTGGCAAAGACATACTTATTGGCAAGGGTGGTGTAGCGTTGGCTTGTGCGACTTGCCAATGTGTATGGCTTTATGCGTTGGCATCTATATCTTTAAAAAATCCATATTCTTTATCTATCAATATTGCTCTGTCAAGGAAACTATTATATTCTTCACACGATGTTTCCGGAAGCAATGAACAAGAATAACACGCTGCTAAATTTAATCCACCTATTCCTTGTCCGTCTGAATGGTAACAGATTGGATCAGATGCGCAATCATTTGCTCTTACTAGGGCAGATGTAATTATTTTATTTAATCTTTCTGGTGTTGCTTGCGAAATTAAACCACCAAAACTTCCTTCGGAACCTGCTATTGTGTATATAAGTATTCCTTGCATTTCATCATCGTTGATATATAGTCTTTCGGATAAAGATGTAGCCGGATAACCTACCAAAAACTCGAATTCCTTGATTAGAATATGCGATAATGTGTGTAAAATTAAGAATTTAGCTAAATAGTATTTGTCAGTCAACATCTTTCTTTTTTCATCTGATAAATGAATGTCTGAATTATTTGAATTTTCAATTAATTTCTCTAAACGTTTTTCAAGTTTACTATTCTTGCCAAATTCATCGAACCAATTGCTTATCTTTTTTGAGTTAAATTCTATAAATATGCCTTCTCCATAATTTTCAATTCCGGGTAACATATCCGTATTCTTGCCTTTGTTTGATGTGTAACGTGGTTTTACGGAATGTCTATTACTTGGGATGTATTCATCCATAGAATATTCAGCAAATAAATCTTTATCTACCGGTTCTTGTCTTGTGTATGCGGTTTGAACAGATGATAGTTTTAAACGATTAATTTTAACAACTTGATTTATTCCTATTTTGTTAAAAAGCTCGTCTTTAATTCTCTCAAAAGCTAAATCTTTATTGTCAGGACTTTCTTCTTTAATTAAGTAGTTATATTCTTTTAATCTGTATTCAATTTCTGTAACAAATTCATTTTTATTCAATAAAAATTCTTTTAGTATTATTTCGGGAATATCAAGAAATTTAGCTATTTCAGTTATACTTTTATTTTTGTTTTGATAAAGATTAATAGCTGTTTTTTTATCGTCAGTTGCAAGTTTTTCTTCTAGTGGTAAATATAGACTATTTGTTATCAAGGGATAGTAAACGCTATTGCTTGTTCTTATTAGAGGTTTGTAGCAAGATTTAAGTTCTTTACCTTTACTATCGAATAAAGGATTGCCATTTTTGTCTTTTATAGTTTCACAATATACTCTTAAACCAAACAAACCGGCTAATGATTTTTCTTTTCCTTTAGTTTGACAATCTGGATTTTTACATTGAATTCTAACACCTGAAAAATTAGAAAATTTTTCGGATTTTAAATATCTTAAATCTTGATTATCACAGCATTTACCATTTAATGAAATTCTTTCTTGTCCGTCTTCATTTTTTTCTTTCGTAATATTAGTCCATTGCTCCCAAGGTATGTCTTTAATTTTTCCACTAGGGGCAGTAAGTATAAATCTAACTTGTTCTAACGGATAAAATTTTCGTTTTTTATTGTTTTCTTTTGCTTCTTTATAACACTCATAGCAAACCGGTGGGGAAAAACTATCTTGTTGTTGTCTTTTGCTTCCTTGATAAACAGTTTTCCAACCTTCCCACCAATCATCAAGATGTTTAAGTCTTCCACATTTATTGCAGTAAAACCAATTAGGGAAATATTTGGCATTGATTATGTTTTCCTTTATTTGAGGACTAGTTGCATTATAAAAAGCTGAATAATTAACAGGAACTTTTACTAAATATTTTAAATTAGGGAACAAAGGCTTTAATCGCTGTAATAAACGTTCATCTTCAATTATATCATCATCGCTTAATTCTACTCTGTTTCTATTTATTAACTGAAAATATGTCCATTCATCAAAAGGTTTAATTATTAAAGCTCCTTTTGTTGTTTCAATTATGGAACCAACGCCACCGTATCGGCTTATCAATTTTCTTGTTTGTAGTTCTGTATATTTTCCCATAATTTGATGTGTTATTTAGGTAAATCAATTCTTATGAATGAATTTGTATCAATCTCTCTCATTGATTGCATTATAGTCCAATGTTTATTAGAACTTAACTCTTTTTCATCCGGTTTTTTTAATAAACATACTTGGCCTTTTTTGTAATAATATTTTAGTCCGAAATTTTTTACTTTATTTTCCCAATCATCTGAAAGATATTTTAATTCTGTTTCAAAATATTTATATAATCTTGGATTAGAATTAAAACGTTTTTCTACTTCATCTTTTAATTCATTTAAAAAATTGGGTTGAAAATATTGTGCTGCATCATTTGGTGCCATTCCGGGTATTTTATGGCGAACAAAAGTAACTATTAAGCTTGCAAGCATTTTACTGATTGTGTTTTCGGTAAAAGGTGTAATGCTAATAGGTTCAACACTTTTGTAAAATGCTTGGTGAAAGGGAATGAAATGTTCAAAATGTGACTTATCTCGGGCTCTATTGGCATCTAATAAATCTACTACTAAACCTTTGTATTTTCTACCAACCCGGCTGGATGCTTGTATATATTCTGCTATATTTCGTGGTTGGCCATTGATTAGCATAACATTAAATCTGTCAATGTCAATTCCTACGGAAATCATATTGGTTGCTAGCACAAAATCAATAACATCACTTACATAGGTTACTCCGTTTTCATTCCGTTTAATGGTTTCCTTGGTAAAAGTTTTTTCTTCTAATTCTTTTAAAGTTTGTTTGATTTTTGAGCTTTCTATTCGACTTGTTAGTTCTACGTCTCTATTATATAAACCTAAATAATTGAATTTTAAGTTAGGTTGTTCTCCAAAAAGTCTGATTTGTAGTGTTGATGTAAAATTAGAAATTTCATCACCAACTTTGTTATGAATTTTACCTACATCTTTCAAACTATTATAGTATGAAACTAATGTCCAATATTTGTCAAATGTTTCAAAATCCTTATCATCTTTGTTAATTAAAGCTTTATAAACTTCAACTCTCGCTACAAACAAATTGGCTAAAATTTGTAATTGTGTATCAATAGAGGTTTTGCCGGTAGGCATAAAACCAATATATCTTCGTTTGCTTTTTTGTTCTGATATTCGTGCAAAGAAACTATCTTTATAGCTTAATCCACTTGGTGGAAATATATTAACTGTTTTATCTTGTCCGTATAAGGCTTTGATTTGTTTGTTTGTGTTGCGTGTAGTTGCTGTTGATGAGATTATTTTAGCTTTTTTGATAATATTTCCATTTTCGTCTTTTTTTGTGCAAAGCATATCAATAACACTTTCAAACAACCCTGTAATAGAACCTAAAGGTCCTGATAACAAATGCAATTCATCTTGGATAATCAAATCTGGTGGTAATTTATCTTTTTCAAGTGAATTGAAAAAACGATGTCCTTCTTCTTTCCAAGCAAGCATAGCAAATTTGTC
>JAADEE010000098.1 GCA_013153575.1 Chlorobiota bacterium | reverse complement strand
TTTAGATTGGTTTGATTACTTATTTAATTCCTCAATAAGTTCAGAAAACACAATAGGAAAACTAGGTTCATTACTTTCGCATATATTTGTTTACAAATGGTTTGGAATTGCATCGTTTGCATTTGCAATATTATCATTTGTTATTGGTGCTAAAATGCTTAAATTTTACAAAAAATCACTTTTAACAATTACTAAAAACTTATTTTTTCTTGTTTTTTGGATTTCAATAACAAGTGCTCTTATTTTTAGTAGTAATTCAGAAAATAATGATGCAATTTATGGAAAATTTGGCTATGACATTCATCAATGGCTTAAATCAATAATAGGTCTTTTTGGTGAAATTGTTGTTTTACTTATAACATTAATTGCCTTTTTAACCTTAACAATTAATGAATTTTCTACAAAAGTAAGAAGTGTTGCTCAAAAAACTTTTGGAAATGTAAATTTAGGAAAATCATTAAATAAATATAAAGAAAATTTATTTTCTGAAAAAGAAGATAAAAAAGTAAAAAAAGATTCTGATAATTTTATTGATGAAGTTGATGATATTATCGAAAGAGAAATTGATAACGACGGATTTGATTCTGTTGTAATAGATTTAGACGAAGAAAATGAAGTTGCAACAACAAATAAAAAAGAATATAAACTTCTAGACGACGGCAAAGAAATAATCAAAGATGATAATGATTTAGGATTTGAGGTTGAAGATGTTAGCAAAGAAAACGAAACAAATGTTACTCCAACAACACAAAATCAAGAACAGAATCAAAACACTCAAAATCAAAACAATAATGATTTCAGAAAAATTGAAGTAGGACAACTTGCTCTTGATGTAACTTATAACCAAGATATTCTTTCAGAAAAAATAAGAAATGATGTTTTTACAAACTATGACCCAACACTTGACCTTTCAAACTTTAAAATGCCAAGTATTGATTTATTAGAAGAACATCAAGCAGGAAATCCCGAAGTTACAAAAGATGAGCTTTTAAGAAATAAAAACAGAATTGTAAACACATTAGAACAGTATAAAATTAAAATTGTAAAGATTAAAGCCACAATAGGACCAACTTTAACTCTTTATGAAATAGTTCCTGCTCCGGGGGTTAGAATTTCAAAAATTAAAAACCTTGAAGACGATATTGCATTAAGTTTAGCAGCAATTGGTATAAGAATTATTGCACCTATGCCCGGAAGAGGAACAATTGGCATTGAGGTTCCTAATGAAAAACCTGATATTGTTTCTTTCCGCTCGGTAATAAAATCAACTGCATTTCAAGAATCAAAAATGGAATTGCCTATTGCACTCGGAAAAACAATTTCAAACGAATCTTTTGTTTTTGATTTGGCAAAAATGCCTCATATGTTAGTTGCCGGAGCAACAGGGCAAGGAAAATCAGTTGGATTAAATGCAATTATTGCTTCAATTCTTTATAAAAAACATCCTGCACAAGTTAAATTTGTTCTGGTTGACCCTAAAAAAGTAGAATTAACTCTTTATGAAAGTCTTGAGAATCACTACCTTGCAACACTGCCAGATGCAAAAGAACCTATCATAACTGACAACCAAGAAGTTATACATACTGTAAGTTCATTAAATATTGAAATGGATAACAGATATGGCTTACTAAAAAAAGCAAAATGCAAAAACATAAAAGAGTATAACAAAAAATTTATATCAAGACAACTTAATCCTCAGAATGGACATAAATATTTGCCTTACATAATTTTAGTTATTGATGAATTTGCAGATTTAATAATGACAGCAGGAAAAGAAATTGAACTTCCTATTGCCAGACTTGCACAACTTGCAAGAGCAATTGGTATTCACTTAATTGTTGCGACACAAAGACCATCAACAAATATCATTACAGGGGTTATAAAAGCAAATTTCCCAGCCAGAGTTGCATTTAGAGTTGCCTCAATGGTTGACTCTCGAACAATTCTTGACAGTCCCGGAGCAAACAGGCTTATTGGACGTGGAGATATGCTAATGGTACAAGGAAGCGACATGACAAGACTTCAATGTGCATTTATTGATACACCTGAACTTGAGAGGATTACAGATTACATTTCAAAACAGCAATCTTACCCAATGCCATTCCTTCTTCCTGAACCTGAAACAGGCGAAGATGATGTTCCGGGAGCAGTAGATTTAGCAGCAAGAGACGAACTTTTTGAAGAAGCTGCAAGAATTATTGTAATGAACCAACAAGGCTCAACATCAATGATACAAAGAAAACTTGCAATTGGATATAACAGAGCAGGAAGAATTGTTGACCAACTTGAAGCAGCAGGAATTGTTGGACCTGCAAAAGGAAGTAAAGCCAGAGATGTTTATATTACAGATGAATATTCATTACAAACTTTATTAGATTCGCTTCCTTAACAATATTTCATTGGTACGCTCTTTGTTTTAATTGATTAAAAACCTAACAAATATGAAAAATATAATTTTATTAATTACATTCTTATCGTTTAACTTTTTTGCTTTTTCACAAGTTGAACTAAACAAAGACCCCGAAGCAAAAAAAATATTAGATGCTGTTACAAAAAAAATTGAATCGTATAACACACTTCGATTTAAATTTGAATATACTATTGATAACAGACAAAATGATTTTAAAGAAACTCATAAAGGATATGCATTTTTAAAAGGAAATAGTTATAAAATAATTATTCCTGAAACTGAAATATTTTCTGACGGTAAAACTGTTTGGACATACATGAAAAAATCAAACGAAATTACAATAACCGAACCAGACCCGAAAGAACAATCAATTTTTAATCCTGCAAAGTTATTTACACTTTATAAAGAAGGTTTTAAATATCTTTTAATTGGAGAAGAAATTATTGATAATGTTAAGTACAAAGTTATTGATTTATTTCCTGAAAAGACAGCAGAAAGTCAATACTCAAAAATAAGAATAAAAATTAACAGCAATAAAAACGAAATTTACGCAATTGAAACCTATGGAAAATCAGGAGTAAATAGTTACCTAACAATAAAATCTACTGATTATAACATAAAAATTGTTGATGATTTATTTACTTTTAACGAAAATAAATACCCTGAAAATATTGAAATTATTGACATGAGGTTTTAATTGTGAAAAATATCACTTATTTTTATTGTAAAAACAAACATTTTTTCTTAGTTTTACGGACAATTATTAAAAACAACTATGAGTAAAGCAAAAGTATTAATTGTTGAAGACGACAGTATGTTGTGTACTGTGTTTGAGATGTTTCTTGATGAATTGGGATATTCTCAATGTGGAACAGTTCCATCAGGTGAGGATGCTATAAAACATTGTGAAACAAACAAACCAGATTTAATTTTAATGGATATTCACCTTAAAGGTGAAATTGATGGTATTGAAACTGCTAAAAAAGTTTTAGAAAAACATAATATTCCTGTAATTTACATTTCAGGGGATAGTGATGTTTCAACTGTGCAAAGAGCTGTTTTACCAAACACTTATGGGTTTATGACAAAACCAGTTTACAAAAACAGTTTAGAACTAAACATTGAATTTGCCCTTTTAAAACACAAACTTTTAAATTCATAAAATAATTTGTAAATGAAAATTTATAAATTTTTAATAATAATTGCCTTGACTATATTTTCAAGGCAATTATTATTTTGTCAAGAAAATG
>JAADEE010000255.1 GCA_013153575.1 Chlorobiota bacterium | reverse complement strand
TTGTATCAGTATGCAACTTACTAAAACTTGTAAAATCTTCATATTCAAACAAAAGCTTTGATGCTTCGTTCATTTTATCAAAATCTAATTTAAAACGAACATAGTAAGAAAAGTCTTTTAAGAATGGATTTTTTTCTGTATGAATTCGGTATTCATAAGTTCTTGAAATTGGCGAAAATCTTGCATGAGCGTCTTTATTAACTTCAAAAACATCATGTATTGCAATATCTTCGTTAAGAAAACTATTTGCTTTATAAATAAATTTATTAACATCTGCAAGTTCTTCATTTACATCAAAATGAGCAATGTAATTTATTGCATGAACTCCTGCATCTGTTCTTCCTGCTCCTGTAATTTTTATTTTTTGTTTAAGCAATAATGAAAAAACTTTTTCAAGTTCTTCTTGTATTGAAATTGCATTTGGTTGATATTGCCAACCATGATATTTTGTTCCTTTATATGATAGTTTTATGAAGTATCGCATATTTAAAATTCAAATTATAAATTTGAAAAAGCGAATATATAAAAAAAAGACGAAAGCTTTTAACTCTCGTCTTTTTCAACTTAATCACAAAAACAATCCTTACTCCATCCCGAAAGCATAGTATGCAACTTCGCCATCAGGGTATATTCCTTGAATGTAAACACCACCATGAATGTCTTTTAACATTTCTTCAATTTGTTTTGCAGATTTTACGGGTTTTCTGTTAATATGTGTTATAATAAAACCTTCTTTAACTCCTGCTCTCATAAGTTTTCCTGCTTGTAAATCTGTTACTTTTACACCATTATCAATGTTAAGTTTTTCTTTTACTTTATCAGGAAGTTCAGTAAAACTAGCACCTAAAACATCTATAACATTTTTACTAACAACATCTGTTGTTCCCATGCTATTTTTAAGTTCTACTAAGAATTTCTTTTCTTTTCCATCTCTTAAAACCCAAACATCAATTTTATCACCCGGACTGTATCTGCTAATTTTTTCTTGAAGTTCAGAAACTTTTTCAATTTTATCATCATTAATTTTGATAATAATATCTTCTTTTTTTATTCCTGCTTCTTCTGCTGCACTTTCTTTATTTACATTAACAATATAAACTCCTTCCGGTTTTTCTAAATCTAATTCTTCGGCAAGTTTAGCATCTATATCTTGAATATTTACTCCAAGTAATGCTCTTTGCACAGCTCCGTATTCCATTAAATCTGAAACAATTTTTTTAGCAATTGTTACAGGTACTGCAAATGAATAACCTGTATAAGAGCCTGTTTGGGAAGCAATTGCAGTATTAATTCCAACAAGTTCTCCTTTTGTATTAACAAGTGCACCACCACTATTACCAGGGTTTACAGCAGCATCTGTTTGAATGAAAGATTCAATTGCATATTGTTGTTTTTGTCTTAATAAGTTAATATTTCTTTCTTTTGCAGAAACAATACCTGCTGTTACTGTTGAAGTTAAGTTAAAAGGATTTCCAACTGCAAGTACCCATTCACCAATTTTTAAATCATCGGAATTTCCGTATGTTATAGTTGGTAAATCTTTTGCATCAACTTTAACAAGTGCAATATCTGTTGCAGGATCACGACCTATTAATTTTGCATTAAATGTTCTTTTATCATTAAGAACAATTTCAATATCAGTTGCATTTTCAACAACATGATTGTTTGTAACTATGTAACCATCAGGCGAGATAATTACACCTGAACCTGATGCCATTTGTGGCATTCTTTGTCCAAATTGATTTCCTCCGCCAAAAGGATTTCCAAAAAAGAATTCCTCAATAGATGGTTGTGTAGTAGTTTGGCTTTTATAGGTTGTTTTAACATGCACTACTGCATTAACTGTTTTTTCTGCTGCAACCGTAAAATCAGGTAAAGTAGTTACTGTACTTTGAATATTATTAACAGGTACTATATTTTGTGTTTCTTGAACTTTTATATTTTGATTTTTATTGAAGAACCAAGTTATTCCAAATGCTGAAAGCCCTCCAATCATTCCTACTAGGAAAAAACTTAATATTTTTTTCATAATTCTATATATTTATGTTTATTAATTCTTATTTATTAAAAATTTACTATTTAATTTATTCATTTATCTGTCATCCGGTTTTATTATTAAAAAACCAATGTGCTTTATGTGCTGATAGCCAACCTATCACATCTTTTATAAAAAAACTTAATACTCTTTTCATAACTAATTAAACTTTTGTTAAGAATATTTGATAAACGAATAATAATAGTTGCTTATTATTTTGTTACTTTGTAAAATGTCAGTTGATAATTGCAGTTTGTTGTTATTTGCGCAAAACATTTACCAAATAATTATTGATGACATTTTGACATACTACTTATAATTATAAAAGCAATTTTATAACGTTTGTAGTTAATAAAAGTTACACATATTTTTTTATTAAAATGAGGTTTTACAAATATCATGGTGCAGGGAATGATTTTATTTTAATTGATAATTATTCCGGCAATAGTTTAAATTTAACAAATTCTGATATTAGGAAATTATGTCATAGAAGGTTTGGAATTGGAGCTGACGGGCTAATGATTCTGCGTAAGCATAAAGATTATGATTTTGAAATGGATTACTATAATTCAGATGGAAGTGGTGGTACTATGTGCGGAAATGGAGGAAGATGTATTGTTGCTTTTGCAAAAAAGCTTAATTTAATTTCGGATTTTACAAGGTTTATTGCTTCTGATGGTTTGCATGAAGCATTTATTGATAAAAATGATATTGTTAAATTAAAAATGAGTGATGTTGACACCATAGATAATTTTAAGAATGATTATATCTGTTATACAGGTTCACCCCATTATATAAAATTTGAAGACAATATTGATGATAAGGATGTTTTTTTTGAGGGTAGAAAAATAAGAAATTCTAAATCTTTTAATAAAGATGGAATTAATGTAAATTTCATTAAAATTGAAAATAAAAATTCTATTAGTATAAGAACTTATGAACGTGGTGTTGAGGATGAAACTTTGGCTTGTGGAACAGGTTCTGTTGCTGCTGCTTTAACATTTGCAAAATTAAATAATGCTACTTCAGGAGAATATATTGTAAATGCAAAGGGAGGTGTTTTAAAAGTTAGTTTTAAGAAGCTCAACGAAAAATATATTGATGTTTGGCTTGAAGGTCCAACTAAGTTTGTATTTAAAGGTGATTTTATTCTTGATTAAATTTTAAGTTTTTTAAATATTTCTGCTCTTGTTGGACAATTGCAAACATATTCATTTCCAAAAAAAACAATTTTATTGCATGAAAATATATTTCCTGCTTCTAATATACAAATATCTCCAATTGTATTTTTAACTCTACAATTTAAACTACAGTCGGTATTATTTATACATGAAAAATCATTTTCGCAATTTGTTTTTTCAATTATATCATCACTGACATTAAATTTTGTTTTGACACACATTTTTTATATGTTACTCCATAGTAATTTATGCTTCAAATAAAAAATGTTTTTTCATAATAAGTTTTAGACTGTAAATTTAGAAATAAAGATATTAATATAAAATACCTAAAAACAGGTAAAAATTGATATATCTACAAATGGGTAAGCTCAAGAATATAAATTCAAAATTTATATTTATTAAATATATCAACTCTTACAGGGCAGTTACAAATTGCAGAATAGCCAAAGGTTTCACAATTAT
>JAADEE010000144.1 GCA_013153575.1 Chlorobiota bacterium | reverse complement strand
AACGTCTCTTTTGTATTCTCTTAATTCGCTATGATCTAATTCATTAATATTTTTACTATTTTCTAAAACAGGTATTAAATGTTCATTTTTAATAGGGTTTCCTGTTACTAATATAAAATTTTTAACAGTTTCTTTTAAAATTATTGTTCCTGAACCAACTTCTTTTCCATTTTTAAGCTTGATTTTCTCAGAAGAATAATTTGAAATATTTTCTGCTAATTCAAAAAATATTTTAAATAACTTTCTATTAGCATTTTCAGATAGAGCATTCATAACTCCTATATAATCACCAAGAAAGGTAATTATTTTTCCGTCAACAGGTCCTTTATAAGAAATTCTAATTTCTTCTGAAAAAAGACTTTGCCCTAAACTTAATTTTTTATTTATTGTTGCCATATATTATTTATTTATTTTAACTGCTATAATATAAAAAGATTGATTTTCATTAATATCAATAAAAGTATAATCTAATGCATTTCTAGATAATAATGCTGCTTGAACCAAACCTATATTACCTGTTCCTTTTTCTCCGGCAGGTAAATTTCTAAGTTCTCTTTTATAAGCTCTTAATTCATCTCTATCGTATGAATTAATTTTTGAACATTTATCTTCTAAAATACTTTTGTGCACTTCATTTATTGGATTTCCTAAAATAAATAGATAATGATCTTCAAAACTTTGAATTATAAATGTTCCAACCCCTGCTTTTTCTCCTTTTTGAGTTTGTTCCTTTTCATCAGAATAATATGAAACATTTTGAGCTAACTCAATAAAAACCTTAAAAATTGTTTTATTCAATTTTTGGTCAGCAGAAATTGAATGCTGAATATTTTGACCAAACATAGACAGAACTTGACTGTCAAATGGTCCATTATATGCCATTAAAACATTACTGCCTGTTAAACGAATAAAAGTACTTTGGTTTGTATCCATAAAATAATATTAAAGTGTATTTTTGAGTACATTTTTGGTTACATTCAAAAAAACAAATTTAAAAAAAAATATCATTCTTTGCAAAAATAGATTTTATTTAATTACTGTAATACAAAATAATATAAAATGTAAGTAAATATTTATGCTTTTTATTTAAATAAGATTTTACTTTTGCATTTTTATACAATGAAAAAATAATGCCAAAATCATCTTTAATAAATATAAATTCTAACAGAAATAAATTTATTGCTCAAAGTTTTTTTCTTGCTGCTGCTGTTGGAATTGCCGACACATCAACAGTATTACCACTAATTATTGATTTTTTTGATGGTGATGAAGTACTTGTTGGAATATTATCATCTTTAATGAAAGGTGGTGCTATAATTATGCAACTTTGGACTGCTTTTAAAGCACAAGAAAACGGAATTGTTTTAAAATCACTTCGTAAAGTATTTATTTTTAGATTTTTAACATGGTTTAGTGTAGGTCTTTCAATTTTACTTTTTGCAGGTTTTAGCAATATAATCATCCTTACTTTAATAAGTATATTTTTATTCTTATTTTCATTTTCAGCAGGTGTTGGAGTTATTTATTATCAAGAAATTCTTGGAAAATCATTCACAAAAGATTATAGAGGTAAAGCTATTGCATACAAACAAATTGCATCTGGCATTGCCGGAATTTTAAGTGGTGGAATTTCAGGTCTTATCCTTGAAAATTTTTCTAAACCAAATAGTTTTGCATACATATTTTTAATAAGTGGTTTAATTATGGCAATTGGTTTTATTATTTTTTGGAACTTTAAGGAACCAAAGAAAAATGAAACATCAATAAAAGAAAAAAACTTTGGTTTATTTCTTAAAAATGCCGGAAAAATTTATAAAAATGACAAAACCTTACAAATTCAAATTATAAGCAGATTTTTATCTTATGGACTTTTTCTAATATTTCCATTCATAATTTTACATGCTAAAAATAAACTTGGAATTGATGGTAAAGATATTGGTTTCATAATTTCTCTGCAAATGGCAGGTGCTGTTTTAGGCAACTTCCTTTGGGGATATTTGGCTGCAAAAAACAGAAATAAATGTGTAATATTAATTTCATTTTTATTTTCAATAATTGCAATACTCACAACCTTTATTGCAACAAATATTTATTATTTTTATGTTATTTATTTCATTGCAGGTGCAGCAATTGATGGTTACCGACTTGCTTTTAGCAACCTAATTTTAATTATTGCTCCGAGCGAAAAACGACCTGTTTACGTTGCTGTCCAAAACAATTTATCATCTATCGGATTATTTTTTGCAATACCGGGCGGAATAATCTTAAAATCATTCAATTTTAACATTTTAGCAATAATCACATTAACTGTTTTATTTTTAGGACTGATTATTAGTTTTAAACTAAAAAAACAATGACACAAACAAATACAACAATAAAAGAACCTATCTTTTTTCTTATTGAAAAATATGGTTTTGATATAAATTCAATAAAAGAAATTATTTTTGGTAACACTTATGTTGCTGTTTTATTAAAAAATGGAAATCTTGGAGTTTCTGCAAATTTAATAAATTTTAATTCATTTAATTTTGAAGAACTTAAAAGTATTGATATTAATAAAAACAGCCACAGAAATATTTTAAATGCATATTTTAATGCTGTTTTAAACACAAAACAACAAAATTTACAAAAAACTGACATTTTCGATTTTGTAAATTTCTCAAAATATAAAAATTTAGTTATGATTGGCTTTTCTGAGCCTATGTATAAAAAACTAAAAAAACATAATATTGAAATTGCAATCTTTGACCTTTATTCAAAAGAAAATTTCATAAAAGATTTAAGCATACAAAAAGAATGTTTACATAAGGCAGATTGTGTTATTCTTACTGCAACTACGCTTGCTAATAATACTTTCTTTGAAATTACAGAAAACACAAACAAATGTGATATTTTTATGTTTGGAGCTTCAACAATTATGCACGAAGATATGTTTCATTATAAAAATATAAAAGGACTTTTCGGAACAGTCTTCAATAAAAATGACCAAAAACTAATTGAAATTATAAAGGAAGGACACGGGCAAAGATTTACTAAAAATCATGGATATAAAGCTGCACTGATTAAATAAAATGGAAACCTACAAAAAAGAATTTAAAGATATTTGGCTAAAAGCTGCTGTGCTTGGTAGTTTATGGGGAAGTATTGAAATTATTGTAGGAAGTTTTTTTCATAACATACGTGTTCCAATGGCAGGCACAATCCTAGCAGTATTAGGCATTAGCTTAATAACTGCATTTGGGCAAAACTGGAAAGACAAAGGACTTTTTTGGCGTGCGGGTTTAATTAGTGCTGTTATGAAATCGGTTTCTCCAAGTGCAATTTTACTTGGTCCTATGACAGGAATTTTCCTTGAAGCTTTGCTTTTTGAATTTGCAGTTATAATCTTTGGCCGAAATATACTTGGCTATATTTTAGGTGGTATTTTTGCACTTTACAGCGTAATTGTTCATAAAATTTTAACACTACTTATTATTTACGGTTTCGATTTAGTAAGAATTACCGAAAACCTTTATCATTTCATAATCAAACAACTTCATATACAAAATGTTACATTTTTCGAAGCATTTTTTACACTAAGTTTATTTTATGTAGTTTTAGGTTTAATCGCCTCAATATCAGGCATTTTTATTGGTAAGAAAGCATTAAAATCAAAACAAAAATTTAAACCTGAAAATGAAATTTTTCTTGAAGAAGAAAAA
>JAADEE010000079.1 GCA_013153575.1 Chlorobiota bacterium | reverse complement strand
TAAGTATCGATTTGTGCTCTAAATAAAGAATTTTTATCTTCAATTTTCTTATCGATATTATTTCCATTTTCATCTAAAAATTTTGCTTTTGTATTATCTTTTAGCTGAATATTTAAAATATCAATAATTTCTTCCTTTAGAACTTTATTTTCAATAGGTGTTACTAATTCAACACGTCTTCTTATGTTTCTTGTTAATAAATCTGATGATGAAATATAAACTTCCCAGTCGCCATTATTATAAAATGCAAATATTCTTGAATGTTCTAAAAATCTGTCAACAATTCTAGTAACTTTAATGTTCTTACTATATTCCATTTGGGGTTTAAGTTTGCATATTCCTCTAACAATAAGGTCAATTTTAACATTATTTAATGAGGCATTATACAACAAGTTAATAACTTCTTTATCGCCTAAACCGTTCATTTTAAATAGTAGATATGCTTTTTTTCCTTCTTTTGCATTTTGTATTTCTCTGTTTATTTTTTCTCTGAAAACTTCAAGCATATTAAATCTTGGAACTAATATTTTTTTAAAATTAATATCAGTATCCAAAGGGTTTTCAAGATAGAAAAAGAACTTTTTAATATCTTTTATAATATCTTTTTTTGCTGTAAAGAAACCTTCATCGGAATATTGTTTTGCAGTTTTTTCATTGAAATTTCCTGTACTTAGAAATGCAAAATTGTCATTTTTTCCTTTACTGTTTTTTTTAACAACTAAAGCTACTTTTGCATGAACTTTTAAACCCGGAATACCTGTAATAATGTTAATACCGGCTTTTTTCATTTTGTCGGCAAATTCAATATTTTTATGTTCGTCAAATCTTGCTTTAAGTTCAACAAAAACAGTAACCTCTTTACCGTTTCCTGCTGCAGCAATTAAGGCATTAACAATTGCAGAGTTTGTTGCAACTCTATATTGTGTGGTTTTTATTTCTGTAACATCAGGATCAATTGCTGCTTCACTAAAAAATTTTAAAACATAATCATAAGTATGATAAGGAAAATGTAATAATATGTCATTTTCTGCTATTGCAGAAAAAATTGAGTTAAATTTCTCAAAATCAGTATGTTTTAGAGGTTTTAAAGGTTCTAATTCATATTTTTCTCCTAAAGGGTTTTTTAGGTTAAAAAAATCACTGAAATTTAAATATTTGCCACTTGGCAGAAAATCATCTTCCGATAAGTTAAAAACTAATTTTAAAACATTTAAAAGTTCTTCGGGCATGTTTCTGTCGTATGAAAATCTTGCAGGAAAACCTGTTTTTCTTTGTTTCAAACTTTTTTGAAGTTTTGCCAGAAGGTTTCCTGAAAATTCATCTTCAATCATTAAATCGGCATTTCTTGAAACTTTTATGCTATATGATTCTAATATTTCATAACCCGGAAAAATTGAATGTAAGTGTTGCCTTATCATGTCTTCAAGAAACATAATAAAATAATTGCCTTTATATTTTGGAAGCTCAATGAAACGCCCTAATGTGTTTGTAGGAACTTGAATTACTGCATACTTAAACCTGTTATGTTCTTTTTTTTCTTTACGTAACATTTTTATTGCTAGGTAAATAACATTATCTTTTAAGAAAGACATAACAGCTCCTGAACTTGAAAGAAGTACCGGTTGAATTTCAGGAAATAGTTCTTTTGAGAAATATTCTTTTATAAATTCTTTATGAGCTTCTTCTAATTTATGATTATTATAGAAAGTAATTCCATTTTTTTCTAATTCAGGAAGAATTACATTATTAAATTCATTTTCAATTTCTGTTTGTTGAACAAAAACTTCTTTTTTTATATTTTCAAGAACTTTTTTAGGGCTATAATCTAAATCTTTTCTGTTTTTTTTAGGAAGATGTATTAAACTTCTGTGGTATGCTACTCTTACACGGAAAAATTCATCGAGATTTGATGAGTAAATTGCTAAAAATTTTAGTCTTTCAAATATAGGAAGGCTTTTATCTTTTATTTGGTTTAAAACTAATTTATTAAAAGATAACCAACTTAGTTCTCGGTCGTTATATTCAAATTTTTTTTCCATATTTAATAAAATACTAAAATATTTGTAGAAAATTTTATCTTAAAATTTTTCTAACAAAAGCAACTGTGAAGTATGACATAAGAAAAAGACCAACAAATCCTTCAATTGATGAAATCCATCTTGAAATTCCATCAGGATAGTAATCTCCATAACCTATTGTAAGAAAAGTAATTGCACTGTGATAAAATGCTTTTCCTATGGGTTGTAATGCTCTTGGATCATTTGGTTCAAATAGTGAAGAAACAATGTGAACATCACCTATTTTTGCTAATAAAACATATAAGAATGTAAAAAGAAGATATGTTATTAACATTGTTAAAAGTACACGAAGCGGATCGGTTGCAAATTTTCCCATTTTATCGAAAATCAACCATTTAAATGCATATTTTATGTATGCTATAAATTTTAAATTTGGTTGTTTTAATTTATCTTCTTCCAAATGAGCATGAGCTTCAGTTCTTTTAAATTCAACATATGCTTCGTCTTCATATGAATATTGTCCTGTAAGGTTATAGTTTTCTTTTAATATTCTGAATTGTTCTTCTTTACTTTTTATTGTTGTGTTTTGGTTGTAAATTAATTCTTTTATGTTTAGTCTTCTCCAGTCTAAATAAATTCTTCCCAAAAGTCGCATTCCTGAAAAGTCAATTGCTTCAATTTTAGGATCAAAATCGGGTGGATTAATATCTAAAATATCTTTAACTACGGTATGAGAAAGGTCTAGCATTTTACATTCAGCAACTTGTAAGTCGAAATAATTGTCTAATTGTGAGCTACTTAATGATAATACTCTAAATGTTGATTTATTGAATGAAATTTTGCCAATTCCAAAATCAACATTAAAGATTTCAACATCTGCATCTTTAAAATCGGCTTCTTTAAAGTTAAATTCACCTCTTCCGAAAACAGAATCTTTAATTAGTAATTCTCCGGAAAGGGTAGTGCCTTCAAAATTTATGTTACCATCACCAAAAAATGTTTTATAAAAGCTTACTTTTCCTTCTCCAAAATTTGATGCTTTAAGATTTAGGCCTCCATTAATAAATTTTGCTCTGTCAAATTGTAAGTTGCCTTTTCCAAATTCACAGAAATGAAAATCTGCTATTCCTGAGCCAAATTCTGCTAAACGAAATGAAGTTGTACCATCTCCAAAACTTGCGTTTTTGAAGTAAACATTGCCATTTCCAAAATTTGTATTTATGAATGATTTTTTTCCTTTTCCAAATTCGGCACTTGTAAAACTTACTTTACCGTTTTGGAAATGTGCTGACCTAAATGATATGTCACCATCACCAAAAATTGTTTTATCAAACGAGGTTTCATCTTGCCCGAATTTAACTCTTGAAAAGTCAATTCTTCCTTTACCAAATTGCGAAACTTTAAATGATGTTATACCTGAGTTAAAATTTGTATCAGTAAATATAACGTCTCCATCATTAAAGTCAACATTTATAAAACTTACTTTACCTTTTTGAAAATCAATATTTTGGAAATCTTTTGTGCCTTTACTAAATACTGCATTTTTAAAACTAACATCACCTTCTTTTACGAATAATGCTTTTGAGAAATTAATAAGTTCGCAGTTAAATATTGCATTACTGAAATCTGTTTCTTTTGCAGAGAATATTGAATTTGAGAAGTTTAAATTTTCACAACTAAAGCAAGTATTGCT
>JAADEE010000206.1 GCA_013153575.1 Chlorobiota bacterium | reverse complement strand
GGTTGATAAAATTTCTCGAAAAATTGTAAGAACTTATATAAAATCCTCTGAAAAATAAGTTTTATTTATTTTGAAACAACAAATTTTGAAAAGTTAACATTGTTATCCGTTATTATTTTGCAAATGTAAATACCACTTTTAAAATCTGAAATATTGATATTTTCATTTTCTTGATATGATTTTATAAGTTTTACTAACTTGCCATTATTGTTATAAATTTCAATTCTTGAATTTTTATCGGCATTTATGTAAATAAAATCATTTGCAGGATTGGGGAAAATTTGTGTTCTGTTTTTAGTAATAACTTTAACATTTGCAATTCCTTTAGGAAGAGTTATGTTATCAATCCATGCACAATCTTCACCTTCTGATGCTATATAGTCTTTTATGTAAGACCATGAAATAGTATGCTCACCTGCCGGAATGGTGTAAGTTTCTTTTGACCAATCAATTTCACCGTCCCATCTTTCAGCTTCGTTATTATCAATTGAGAATTTAAGATAGTCCCAATCATTAAAGGTTTCATCATCTTCACAAGAAACTTTTTTATAAAATGAAATTTCACCTGTTTCTAATGCAGTAAAGTTAATTGAAATTGTTGAGTTTTCATCATCTTTAATATTTCCTGATTGTATGCAGAAACTTCCATCTTCTGCTTCTGAACTTGTAATAAACCAATTTTCATTACCTGAAAAATTCCAATTATGACTAAATTGATTTTGCTCAAAACTAATTCTGTCAGTAATTGTAAATTCAAAATAATCTGTTTCAGGAAATGATGTTATGTGTGTTTCGGTTGCATTATCAAAGGCAATTATTTTGTATTTTATAATATCACCAACATTTACGATATATTCAGGGAAGTTTGCACTAAATGAGTCATAGTCAATTTGTTCAAAGTGAAAATTTTCTTGAGCTTCATCATTTACATACCATTCTACATAACTTTTTGAAGTGTCAATACCTGTATTGTCAGTTATTTCTGCAATTATTTTTGCTGTATTAAATATGTTTCTGTAATATTCCTTTATGGGTGAATGATTTATTTCAGGAAAAGTATTATCAACAATTGTAGAGAAACTAAAATAATTTTTAGGAGCATCTTCAGGAAGATTTCTTTTAGAAATTGTATTTTTTGCTTCAATATAATAATCGTAAGTTGCTTCTGAACCATTGCCTGTTATTTCAGCTTCATATTTGCCATTATTTAGAATTAAAGTTTCTGTTTGCCAAGTTCCTCCATTAATTCTCCAATAAAGTTTTTGTTCTCCATCAATTAAATCGGTTCTGCTATTTATTTGAGTGCTAATTGTATATGGTCCATCAAAATTTTCAGTATCGTGTAAAGGTGTGTGAATTATTTGAGGAACAAAATATTCATAAGCCGCTTTTGTATCAATAATTCCCCAACCGTAATCATTATTTGGTGAGTTGCTATTATTTGCAGTTGCTTTCATAGCTTCAATAATTTCCATATTATTTACAGTTGGAACCATTTGTACAAGTAAGGCTGCAACTCCTGCTGTAAGTGGGCATGAAAAAGATGTTCCACTTGATGTATAGTAACTATCTCCTTCACCATATTCTGCTACAACAACATTAGTTCCCATTGCCATTACATCCGGTTTTATTCTTCCATCACTTGTAGGACCTACTGAACTAAAATATGAGCGTTCACCCGAAGCTTCAACAGCACCAACAGCAAGTACACTATCGCCATCAGCAGGAGCTCCTATTGTGGTTGTGCCACTTCCGGAATTACCGGCAGAATTAACAACAATAATTCCAAGACTTGCGGCAATATCAGCACCAATGGTAATTGTTGCGGTGTTTCCATCTAACTCTGTTTCATCATAACCTGTATCATCATCAAAATAAATGTAACCTAATGAGGTTGATGTAACATCTGGTCCAAAATTATCTTCCGCCCATTCCATTGCTGCAACCCAATTATCTTCTTCAACTGTTGTTTCAGATTCTGTATTTTCAGTTTTTGTAAGAATATATTTTGCTTTATATGCTGTTCCAATTAGTTCTCCTTCTTCAAAACCTCCAATTGTACTTAATGTCATTGTTCCATGATCTCCGGAACCTAAATCATCTTCATCATCAACATTTGTGTCATTATTTACAAAATCATATGTTCCAAGTATGCGATTTTCTGATTGCATCTTTGCAAAAACAGGATGTTCAAGATTGTTAAATCCTGCATCCATAAGGCAAATTATAACATCTTCACCATGGTAACCTAAATCATGTATAACAGGAACATTAATTTGCTCAACTTGTGTTAATGAATTTCCGTAATCTAAATTGTATTTTGTGTGTGTATCTGATTTTTGAAAAGGATTATTACGAATTGTTTTTGTAAAATCCATAAAGTTATCGTTTCTTGAAATTGTACCTTTTCTTACAATATCAATTTTTTTAACGAAAGGCAAGTTTGCAATTTTTTCAATGTTTTTTTCTGAAACTTCTGCTGAAATAGCATTTAACCATTTTAATTTATGGCGTAATTTGTTAATGTATTTTTCGGTTTCATTAAAATAATTTTCATTAATGGGTATATCATAAAAAGTAGCAACAGAAGTTTTATTTTTCATTAACTTTTTTCTTCTTTTTATTGCATTGGTAGGAAGTGTTTTTTCTGCATCTAAAAGTTTTTTTGAAATATTATTTCCTTTATCTGTAAAGAAAATAAAAACTGAATATTCATTTTGTTTTTTTAGCTCAATGTACTTTTTAAGATGGTTTGATATTTTGTTATTTTGGCTATATGTTATTGAACTTATAAATAAAATTAATATTAATAATATGTTTTTTTTGTTTTTCATTGTTTTTTACAAGTTATTGTCGATTGTAAGATATGAAAAAGTTAATAAAGTTGCATTTTTGATATAAAATCTTCTGCATCTTTAATATTTTCAGGTTTACCTAAATCGAACCAAAATGTATGATTTGATTTGTAGGCTGATATTTTGTGTTTTTTTGCAAGTCGTAAGTATAAATCAATTATTGAAAATTTTCCTGTTTCTGTAATATGGTTAAATATTTCATTATTAACGATATGTATGCCTGTAAAAGCCCATGCTGTTAATTTACTATTTGTTTTTTTTGCAATTTTAACTTCGTTAGTTGCAAAGTTTTTCCATTCACAAAGTTCATTTTCTTCATTAAATAAAAGTTTTCTTGAAGTTTCTCTTTCATGAACAGCAAGTGTTGCAAGAGCTTTGTTTTTTTTATGTTCAGAAATTAATTCTGCTAAATTTATGTCTGAAAAAATATCAGCATTGTAAATAATAAAGTTTTCAGAATTTAATAAAAAAGGTTTTGCTTTTAAAAGTCCTCCACCTGTTTCAAGAAGCATTTCTCTTTCGTCAGAAATTTCAAAATTTGAATTAAAATAGTTTTTTTCTTTAAGAAAAGTTTCAATTTGGTCTGCAAAGTGATGAACATTAATAACAAAGTTGTTAAAACCTTGCGATTTTAAGTTTAAAATAAGGTGTTCTAAAATGGGCTTTCCGTTAAATTCAACTAATGCTTTTGGTTTGTTTTTAGTTAGGTGTTTAAGGCGTGTCCCAAGTCCTGCTGCAAATATTAAAACTTTCATTTCTTTCATAAGAGTTATTGTATAAAGTTTTTATCATTAAATTCAGGAAATGATTTATAGAAATAATCTTGCACTTTTGTTCTAACATCCATTTTCCAAAGTTTTTT
>JAADEE010000269.1 GCA_013153575.1 Chlorobiota bacterium | reverse complement strand
ATTATACACGGAAATTCTTCATCAAAAAATGCAATCCTGCAAATTAATGATTTTGATAAAATATCATTTATTATTTGTGCATCTTTAATTTCTTTGTCTTTTCTTCTCATAAATAAAAAAATAGCCTTAAAATAAATCTTACTTTAAGGCTAACAAATTTTAATATTTTTCAAAAGGTTCCCAAACAAACTTCTTATAATCTTC
This sequence comes from Chlorobiota bacterium, assembly GCA_013153575.1. Classification (GTDB taxonomy): domain Bacteria; phylum Bacteroidota; class Bacteroidia; order Bacteroidales; family JAADGE01; genus JAADGE01. The sequence goes on along the minus strand of JAADEE010000269.1, from coordinate 3,552 downwards.
TCTATTAAAGCGTTTGGCATCTTCGGCTGTTTTTATATTCTCGGTAGTATATGCAACTTCCTGCAAAAATCCTAATGCACGATTTGCACTTTCGCCCATATTTATAAAAACAGACTCACCATCTTTTATTAAACCTCTTTTTAACGCTTCAAAAAATCCAAGTACTCCTGCTGCCGAAGCAGGTCCAATTTTTATTACTCTTTCAAAACCTATTAATCTTGCTAAAGGAACTGCAAGCTCTTCTTTTACAGGAAATATTTCACCTCCACTTTTCTTAACCAAAGGTCCCATTAATGGATACATTCCGGGGTTACCTGTTGCAATTGTAGGAATTAATGTTTTTGGGTTTTCATAAATAGGATAATCTTTTTCCCATCCTTCTGAAAAATTATTTTCTTTTGCTTTTTTCCATGCTGCTGCCATAGGTGCACATCTATCACCTTGCGAAAGCAAGAACCTTGGCAACTTGCCAAAAAGATTTAACTCTGCAAAATCATCATAAGCTTTTTCAACAGCAAAAGGACCTGTACCTCCACTTAATGCTTGTATGTAAACATCAGGCGTTTTGCCCATTACACGCATCATTTCAAATACTTGCGTTTTTTTTGCTTCAAGTCTTAAAGGGTCAAGATTTCCACCTGTAATTAATAAACCGTATTTTTTTGCATACTCGGCAGCAACTTTTTTTGCATAAGCATAATCGCCTTTTACTCTAAATAATTTTTGACCATAAGTTCCTATATGTGCCTCACTATCAGGCAATGAATCTTCAGGTACAAAAACTGAACATGAAACACCTGCTTTTGCTAAATAATGTGCAAATGCACTTGCTGTATTTCCTGTACTTACAACAACATATTCTTTAATGCCTTGTTCTTTTAAAACTGATGCTGCAACTGCCCCACCCTTATCTTTAAAAGTTCCTGTTGCAAAACTTTTATCATTTCTGTTTATAAAAACTTCAAGATTTAAGTTGTACTTTCTTTTTGCATAATCTTCAAAAAAACTCCAACGTTCAATAGGTGCAACTCCTTCTCCTTCGGTTATTATGTTTTCTTTATTTTCTAAAGGAAGAAAATCGAAATAATGCCATAAGCTTTCAGGTTTTGCATCTTTGCTAATAAGTTCTTTTATTTTTTCTTTTGGTGTTGAATAAATTGTATCTATTTTATTATCACCACATTGTGTACATTTTTGATTATTTGCAAACCATTGCTTAAAACCTTCTATTTCGTTTCCGCAAGTTTTGCATTTAAAGTGAAATTTTTTACTCATATTTATTTATTTTGAACCGATGTTGTAGTGAAAAACGCCAACAGGGTTTGTTTTTTTGCAAATATATAAATAGAAAATTAATCTTTCTATTTTTAAATTTTATTCGTAATGAATAACAACTTTTTCAACAAAAGGAATTTTATCTTTTATTTTTTTCTCAATTTTATGTGATAGCTCGTGTGCTTCATCCAAAGTTTCAACTTTAAGTGCAAGATTAAGTTGTACAAATTTAAAACTTCCTGAATTTCTTCCTGTTATTAATTTAACTTCTTCTACAAGTTCTTCTTTATCAAGAATTTCTTTAATACTTTGAACTGTATCATTATCAATTGATGCATCTAATAAAACTTTTACAGCTTCTTTTAGAATCTCAAAACCACTATGAAAAATAAATACAACTACTACTAATACTGCTATTTTTTCACCAATAGGAAATCCGAAGTAATTTGCAACAATTCCTACCAATACTACAAGTGCAGTATAAAAATCAACCTTAATATGCTCTGCATCAGCAAGTAAACTTGGCGAGTTTAATTCTTCTCCTTTCTTTTTTTCGTATCTTGAATATAAAAAAGTAATTATTACAGTTAAACCTATTACTGCAACTGCAACAGGAAGATTTTTAATAATCATTGTTTCACCAAAAAATACATCTTTTGCTATTTCATAACCTGCAAAAAATATTGCAAATGAACTTATTAATGCAACTAAATTTTCAACTTTGTATAATCCAAAAGGGAAACTTTGTGATTTTTTTCCTGAAATTGTTATGCCAATATATACACTTACAGATGCAGCTAAATCGGATAATGAATGAACACCATCGGCAGTTAATGCTGCACTGCCTGATATATAGCCACCAACCATTTTAATAACCGACAAAGTAAGGTTTACAAGAATTGAAAAGAAAGATATTTTTCTTTTTTCGTTATAGTTTATATTCTTTTCCATTTTAAATTTATTTTAATATGTAGATATTTTTTTGTTTACTTTAATATAATGTATTGCTCCGTATGCAAATACAACTATTCCAATAAACATTAAGGATACTCCTAATATATAAATTTTCTCTAAAAAATCAAGATTTATTATTGCTAAACCTGAACTTATAAATGCAACAAATGTTCTGAAAAAAGCTAAAAGAGTTCTTTCGTTTGCTAATTTTGTTCTGTCTATTGCAAGTTTTTCACTTGTTGTTAGTTTTTGTTTGTTACTCATTTATTTTATATTTTTATCTCTCAACAATAAAATAAGGATTAAGCAATTCCTCTTTATTATAAACCATATTTGCCCCATCTGCTTTATAAATTTTTGCTCCTGATGCAACAACAATTGCATGACCTGATGCAATATCCCATTCCATTGTTGGACCAAAACGAGGATAAATATCTGCTTTGCCTTCGGCAATCATACAAAGTTTTAATGAACTTCCTACTGCCATCATTTCTAAATCAGGATGTTGTTTTTTTAGTTCTTCAATATATTTTTTTGTTCTTTCATTTAAATGAGAACGGCTTCCTACAACTTTAAAAGGTCTTTCTTCTTTTTGTAAAGGAAGTTTTTTTGCATGACTAACTAAATCATCAAAATTATAGTTAGAAATTGAACTTACATTTTCAATTTTAAATGCACCTTCTTCAATATAAGCAAAATACAAAACTTTTGTAACCGGCACATAAATTACACTTGCAATAGGTGTATCCTTTTTAATAAGTGCAATATTTACTGTAAACTCACCATTTCTTTTTATAAATTCTTTTGTTCCGTCAAGCGGGTCAACAAGCCAAAAATAATTCCATTTTTTTCTTTCTTCATAAGGAAGATGTTGTCCTTCTTCGCTTAAAACGGGTATATCTGTTTTTTCAAGAAAACTTATGATTTTATTATCCAAATGGCAAAATAAAAATTGAAGCAGAATATAACGACAATAAAAAACACGGAAAATGGGTTTATTTTGACGAAAAAGGAGAAAAAATAGGTAAAGAAAAATGGAGAAAAGGAGTAAAAGTTAGATAATTTTATGTTTAGATGCTTAATGTTTAGCAGTGCTTTTAAAACAATTAAACACTAAACACTAAACATTAAACATCTAAACACTAAACATTAAACATCTAAACACTTAAACATAAAACATGGATATAAAAAAAAATTTAAGCATAGCAATACAAGCATCAATAGAAGCAGGAAAAGAAATAATAAAAGTTTATGAAACAAATGATTTTCAAGAAGAATTAAAAGAAGATAATTCACCATTAACTTTGGCGGATAAAAATGCAC
>JAADEE010000207.1 GCA_013153575.1 Chlorobiota bacterium | reverse complement strand
CAGAAATGGCAGGTGGTAATCCTGTAATTTGCTCAACATCAGGTCGTTTTAAGCGTTTTAGGTATTGCCTTGCGTGAGTTGAAAATGATGACAAATAACGTCTTTGTGCTTCATTACAAATTATGTCGTATGCAAGTGATGATTTTCCTGAACCTGAAACGCCTGTTACAACTGTTATTGTGTTATGTTCAATTTCTACATCAATATTTTTCAGGTTATTTTCTGATGCGTTTTTTATTGATATTTTGTTGTTCAATTTTATTTAGCTTTCAAATTGTTTAATTTTATTAAATTCTGTTTTTTTTGCTTTTTTTTCTTCTTCAATATCATAATCATCTTGAAGACCAAGCCAGAATTTTGCAGAATTACCAAAAAAAATACTTAATCTAAGTGCTGTATCAGCTGTTATTCTTCTTTTTCCTTTAATAATTTGAGAAATTCTTGTTTGAGGAATTTGTAATTGCTTTGAAAGTTTATATGCTGAAATTTCAAGAGGTTCAAGAAATTCATGTAATAAAATTTCACCAGGGTGTATGTTGTTTAAACTTGCCATTTTTTTCTTGTTTAATGATAATCAATAATTTCAACTTTTTTGGAATTTCCATGTTCCCAAATAAAAATAATTCTCCATTGTTTATTAATTCTTATACTATAAAAGTCTTTTAGTTTACCACTTAATTTTTCAAGTTTATTTAAAGGTGGAATTTGTAAATCTTTAATGTTTTGAGAATTGTTTAGCATTCTTAATTTTCTTCTTGCAATATTTTGAATTTCTATCGGTAATTTTTTAACTCGATTTCCTTTCCAAATATTTTCAGTTTCTTTTGTTCCGAATGATAAAATCATTATCCAGTGCGTTAGTAACGTCAAAGGTAAGTAAATTTGTTTAAATTTCAAGTGTATTTTTATTTTTATTGAATTGCTTTTCGAGCTTTAAGAATGTATTTTGATGTATCGAGAGGACTTATTCCTTTAAATTCTCTAATAACTCCTTGCTCATCAGTGCATTCTTGATATGAGTGAAATTTTGTTGAGATTTTTGCTTTGCCTCCTGAACGTGAGCTTAACTTAACAGGATAATCCAAAGATGTTGCAAGTGGCATAGTGCCGGTAATTACAAATTTCCCATTTTCAATATTTGGTGAGTTAAAAGTTCCTCGCATTTTTGTAATATCACTTGTGATTTTGCCTAAAAGCTCTTCGGGTGCTGAAATTTTAAATGAAATAATTGGTTCGAGTAGGGTAGTGCCGACTTCTTGTAATCCTTGCATAATTCCCATGGGTGTTGCAACTACAAAATCACCGGGATTTGAATGAACTTGATGGTCTTCGCCTTCAATTAAACTTATTTTTATGTCTGTAACTTCCCAACCTTTTATGCCTTGCTCTAATGCTTTTGGTATTGTTCTTTCAACTTCGTTTTGATATTTTTGATGTATATCGTCAACACTTACTTCCGATTTGTAATGAACTCCACTTCCTCTTTCGGCAGGTTCAATTTTAAATTTCATAATTGCCCAACAAGGTTTTGGCATCCAGTATCTTACAAAACCAAATCCTGATTTTGAAGGTGTTTCTTTATAAATTATTGTAGGGTTTTGGAATTTTGCTTTTATGTTGAAACGGTCTTCTAAAATGCTTTCTAAAATTTGCATTTGTATCCAGCCCATTATTTTTACATGAAGTTCTTTTTCATCTTTTAACCACTGAAAATCTAAATTTGGGTCTTCATTTGAAAGTTCCATAAGTGCGTAAGCTAAATTTGCATAATCTTTTTCGTTTTCAGCTTTTACTTGTACTGTTAAAAGTGGTGTTTTAAGATTAATTTTGTCAGGAATATGTTCAGATGGTTCTCCTAAAATATCACCAACTTGTACTTCTTTAAGTCCGCATAAGGTGGCAACATCTCCCGCAAATACTGAGTTTATGCCTTCTGGTGAGTTTGCATTAATTCTTAAAATTTGAGTAACTTTTTCTTCAATATTCTTTGTGTGATTTTTTATAATATCTCTATTGTTAATTTTTCCGGTGAAAACTTTTACATGTGCAATTTTACCATAGGTTTTATTATGTGAAATTCCAAAAACTAATGCTGATAGATTATCGTTTTCAATGATTTTATTATTTGGAAGATAGTTTGTAATTGTATTAAGTAATTCTTTTATACCTAATGAGTTTTTTGCTGAACCTATTAGCAAAGGAAAAATACATTTGTTTTTAATTGCTTTTTTTAGGCTATTATCTGCTAGTTCGAAATCTATATTTTTGGCATCTAAATATAGTTCGAGAATTTTGTCATCGCATTCGGCAAGGTTTTCAATAGTTTTGTTGTTTAGAAAGTTTTTGTTCCAAATTGAATTTATTTCAACATTGTTGTTGCCTTCATTTTTTGTTTCGTTTAAAATTGCAAGTGATGATGTTATTTCTTTTTCAATACTTTCAATAACAAGTTGATAATCAGCTTCGGTTCTGTCAATTTTATTTATGAAGAATATTACAGGAATGTTTCTTTCTTTTAATCCTTCCCAAATAGTTTCTGTGTGAGCTTGAATGCCTTCGGCAGCTGAAATTACAATTATGGCTGCATCAATAACGAGGATGCTACGTTCAATTTCTGCTGTAAAATCAACGTGTCCGGGTGTGTCAATAAGGTTTATTTGTGTATTGTTATAATTAAAAGTTATGTGTGATGCACGAACAGATATTCCTCTTTTTTTTTCAACTTCAAGAAAATCTGTGTGAGTTGTACCATCATCAACATTACCAAGTTTTTTGGTTTTTCCTGAAAGTAATAGAATATTTTCTGTAATTGTGGTTTTTCCTGCATCGGCATGTGCAAAAATTCCTATGTTTATTATTTTTTTATTCATTAACTTGCAAACTAATTTTTGAAAGTCCATCTAACTGCAAATCTGAAAACACTTCCATAAACAGGATAATGATTTATTTGCATAGGAAATTGAGTATCCATCATACCATAATTTAAGTGTTCATATTTGAATGAAAGAAGAACATTCCTTTTTATTTTCATGTTGAAAAATAGGTTTAAGTACGGATAGTTCCCAATTGTTGGAGCATCAATAATTTCTTGATAAAAATGACCTGTAGAAGGATTAAAACTTTTTGCTTTGTATGATGTTGAGTATCTAATTTCATAGCCAAAATAAAAGTATGATTTTGTTTTTAAATCAATTTCTAAGAAAATAGAGTGGTAAGCAGCAAGTTCAGGTAATGATATAATGTTTTGGTTTGATGATTTTTGCCAATAAATTATATTTTTAATATGAAAATTATTTAAAATTAAGTTTTTCTCAATACTTAAAGTTGTTATGTTTATATTTGAATCGTATTGCGAAGGTGTTGAAATTGTTCCGTAATAAACATAGTTATTTATTAAGTTGTTATTAACTGAAGCTTTTAATTTATATTTGGGGATGTTTATTGACAGAGTCGCATCTAAACGTTCGGAATTATCAAAATTATTTTCCCACATATAGTGATTTGAATAATAATTTTGTTCAAAATAATCGGGTTTGTAATATGAGAATTGAGTTTTAAAATCTAAATAAATAGGATTAGCTTCTGTATTTATTGTTTTGCTTAGGTTAATTTCTGTGCGGAAATCATTTTGCCTATATCCTGTAAAATAATATTTTGCAAAAAAACTTGATTTTAAGTTAAAGAATTTTTCAGTTGATATTTTTGAGCTTAAACTATTTTCAAAATAAACATTATTGTTTTCAAGAAATATATAATCTTTA
>JAADEE010000011.1 GCA_013153575.1 Chlorobiota bacterium | reverse complement strand
AAAATAGAGAGTAATGATCCTGAAATTTTTTTTGTAAAAACAAAAAGAAGTAATCCCCGATTACAAAAAATTATAGGGTTAAGTTCAATTTTAGACAAAAAAAAACCGGATATTGTTTTTCTTGATAATGATCCGGGAAGTTTACAGGCTGTTGAAATAAGTAAATGGTGTAAGAAAAACAATTCAAAGTGTGTTATTCAATCTTGTGAAAATTTATCTTTTGATTATAAGTCTTCTTTTAAACGTGCCGGAATTAAGGGTTTTTTGTTATCTTTTATTAAAAATTATTTAAATTTCTTAAGTAAAAAAAACATTGATTATATTTTTACAATAAACAATGCAGGAACTGAAATTTTTAAAAATATTGGATATAAAAATGTTCAAAAAATCCCTCTTGGATTTAACGAAAACCTATTTAATGATTTTCCTGAAAAAAGAACAGAAATTCGTAAAAAATTAGAGCTTAATAACACTGTTATAGCCTATTTTGGGCGTATAGTTCCCGAAAAAGGAATTCATATTTTGTTAAAAGCATTAGCAAATTTAAAATACCTGGAATGGACTTTTATTCTTGATGATTTTGAATTGTATAAAAATTCATACTTCGAAACAATAAGTAATCTTATTTCGGAATTAGATTTAAAAAGTAGAATAAAATACATAAAAGCTGATCATAAAGAAATTGTTGATTATATGAATGCTTCAGACATTACAGTTCTTGCCTCAATTTCAACCCCAAAATGGAAAGAACAATATGGGCGAGTAATTCCGGAAGCAATGGCTTGTAAAAATTCTGTTATAGTGGCAAATAGTGGAGCTTTACCGGAACTTGTGGGTGATGCCGGTTTTGTTTTTGAAGAAAAAAATATTGACGAACTTGCTCAGAATATCGAAAATTTGATTAAAAATCAGAATATTTGTTCCGATTATAAAGAAAAAGCCTATCAAAGAGCACAAAAACATTTAAGTATAAAATCACAATTTGAAATTTACGATAAAATTTTCAAAGAAATTGTTAATAAATAATTTATGAATAATATTGCAATTATTGGAGCTGGAGGGTTTGTCGGGCGTAATACTACCGAAAAAATAAAAGAACATTTTAAATTTATTCCCTACGACAGAAAAGGTGATAACGTAGAGTTTTTTGATTTCACAGATAAAGATTCTTGGATTAATTTTATGAAAAATGAACACAATATTATAATCAATTTAGCCGCTTATGGAGTTGTGAAAACTCAGCAAGATTTACAAACAATGTACGATGTAAATTATTTTAAAACTGTTGAATTTTACAATTATTTAAGAAAAAACAACAGACCGTTTTTTTGGATACAAATAGGAACAGCTTTTGAATATGATTTATCTCAAGGAGAAATTACAGAAAAAACAATAACACAACCATATACACATTATGGGATTTCAAAATTAATGTGTTCTCAATATCTTTTAAATTCGCAAACAGATGAAAATTTTTTAATTTTGCGGCCTTTCGGAATGTTTGGGAAATATGAAGACAGAACAAAAATTTTTCCTTATCTGATTTCGGCACAAAAGAATAATAAAAAAATTGAGTTAAGCGAGGGAAATCAACGAAGAGATTATCTTTTTGTTGAAGATTTTGCAAATTTTATTGTTAATTTAATTGAAAATCATAAACTCACCGGTTTACCGAAAGTTATAAATCTTGGAAACGGAAAATTAAGAAGTCTGCGAGATATGGCAAATGATATTGCCGAAAGTATTGAGAATTTCAACCTCGATTTGTGGCAATGGGGTAAACTTCCGCACAGAACAGGCGAAAGCGATTATTTTTACAACGTTTCAAAAATTGCTTTTGAGTTGGGGCTAGAAACAACCGAACATAAAACCGCATTCAATAAAATTATTGATTATTATTAGAAAATTATGGCATTAAAAGATAAAATTGAACTCATTGAAAGAAAACTTTTACCCGATGACAGAGGTTTTTTTGTAAAAATACTTACAGGAAATGAAAAAAACTTAAATAATGAAGTCGGTGAAATTTATGTAACACGAGCAACTCCGGGAGCATATCGGGCAAATCATTATCATAAAATTACAAACGAGTGGTTTACCGTTATTCAAGGAAAAGCAACCGTAATTGTCGAAGATATTGAAACAAAAGAACGCTTGAAATTTATTTTTGATGCTAAAAATCCCAAAACATTGTATTGTCCGACTAACATTGCACACGTTTTTATTAACGAAAAAGATGCAAAAGATGATTTTATTCTCATTGCATATGCAGATAAGCAATACATTCCCGATGATACCTTTATGTATGAACTCACAAAATAAAAAATGACACCCGATAAAATAATACTTGTTACAACAGCACCCAAAGGAATAGGTTTGGCTTGGTTTTATTATCGAGCTTTTAAGGATATCAATGCGGCAAAAAAAATTGAAATAATTACTGAAGATAATCGAGACTATAATGCGTCAATTATAAAAAGAGGCATTCGTAAAATTAATTATAAGTTAGGAAGAATTTCATTTGAAAAGAGGAAAGAAATAGAAGGAAAGTTAATAGATGGAAAAAACATAGTAATGCTTTTTAATAATTCAGACTTGTTACCTGATGACATTAAAGCTTTGTCTGATAATAAGAATGTTTTTTTAACAAATTATTTTTCTGACCATTTATATGCTTTGCATCCAACAAGTAAAGATACAGCATTTAAGACAATACCTCTTTTTGATATTATTTTTACTTTTGCAATAGATTTGTTACCTGTTTATTACCAACACGGAGCAAAGCTTGTAAAAAGAATTCCATTTGCATATTGTAAATACACTCACTTAAACCCAACTAAAAATATTCAACCTGAATTTTTGGATACATTATTTTATTTTGGAACACATACACCAATGATTGAAAATTGGCTCAAAAACATTGACAATTCAATAAAATTACAGATAGAAGGTAGCTCGTGGCTAAATGCAAATGATGCAAGATTGAAAAAAATAGGAACAAAGCAAAAACCAAAATCAGGAGAGGCAATGACAGTATATGCAAGAAAAGCTGGTGCTGTTATTAATTTTACTCGAGCAAATCATGGGTGTTTCCATACAATGAAGACTTTTGAACTTGCTATTGCAAAAACTGCAAATATTACAAATTTTTCAAGAGAACAGCAAGAATTTTTTAAAGATGGCAGTTTCTTATATTTTAATACTTTTGCAGAAATGAACTATCAAATAGAAAAAGCACTAAAAAATAAAAACTTAAATTTAGAATTAAGAGAAATAGCATACGAGCAAGCACTGCCTCACACCTATAAAAATAGAGCTGAAATGCTAATGAGCTATGTAAAAAACATTTTATGAACAACAAACAAAATAGTTTAGTTTTTTTAGATGGATTAAGAGGGTTGGCAGCTCTTTATGTTATGATTGGGCATGCCAGGTGGATATTACACGAAGGTTATTCTGGATTTATTGAAAATAATGAAAATTATAGTTTTTTAGATAAAGTTTTATTTTATTTTTTGTCAGCTTTTAGATATGGTCATGAAGCAGTTATGTTTTTCTTTGTTTTATCTGGTTTTGTAATTCATCTTAGATATTCTAAGCAATTGGCAAATAACAAGTTTAACAAATTTGACTTTAAAGATTTTTTTATACGTAGATTTAGAAGAATATTTCCTCCTTTGTTTATTGTTCTTATAATTACATTATTAATTGATACATTAGGACAGCATTTGGGATATAGTATTTATTTTAATAACACACCCAATGAAATTTT
>JAADEE010000017.1 GCA_013153575.1 Chlorobiota bacterium | reverse complement strand
GACAAATCATTCGGAGCAAATAGCTTTTACACATCTAAATTTCCTTGGCAATACGAAAATACTAAAACATTTTTTGCAGGATACAAAATAAATAAAGAAACAAAAAAATATAGAGTTCTATTTAGTTCTTATTGGAAAAGGCATCAAGACAGATTTGAACTTTTTAGAGAAGATAAATATAAACGTAAAGACGGTTATTTTATTGATAATCAAGATACTGCAAAATACTATCCAAATATTTATGAAGATTGGAATTATTATAAAGGACACAATTATCATAACACAAACTTACTTTCGAGCAATTTAAAATATGATTTTAAAAACCTTGCCGGAAGAACTGCAATTGGTGCAGAATATCGTTACACTTGTATAAAAAGCAATGTTTTAGGCGAGCCTATGGAAACAGCAATTGATGTTCCTTTTGAAGACTTTGGTGAATATACAAAAAGTGCTGACAGATACAATATTAATTTTTATGTTGAACATCTTTTCAGATATAATAAATTTTTAATTTCAGCAGGAGCATCAACAAATTACAATAGCAATTATGATTGGGATTACACAGGCGGAATTGATGCAAGTTATAATTTTAGTAAGAAATTAAAAGTATTTGCATCAATAAATCAAGCATTGCGACTTCCGACCTTTACCGACCTGTATTATGACGGACCAACAAATATTGGCAATCCTGATTTATTACCTGAAACAGCAATAACTTATGAACTTGGTTCAAAATTCAAAAACAATAACCTTAAAGCCAACTTAACTTTTTTTAGAAGATACGGAGAAAACACAATTGATTGGGTAAGACTTTCTGACACAATAGATTGGCAAGCCCAGAACATTACTAAACTTACCACAACAGGAAGTGAATTTTCGGTATCTTATTATTTTGGCAAAAACAATTTCTTGCAAAAAGTATCTTTTTCTTATGCTTATACAGAAGTTGATAAACAAAGTGGCGAATATATTTCAAAATATTCTCTTGATTATTTAAAACATAAGGTTGTTTTTTCTTTACATCATAAAATTTACAAAAACATTTCTGCAAGTTGGATTTACAGATTTGAAGACCGTAATGGTAGTTTCTCTGAATATAATTTAGCAACAAGAACCTACATAGGCGAAAAAGAATACGAACCTATTTCATTAATTGATTTTAAAATATTTTGGAGCAACGATTTTTTAGAAATATTTTCAGAAGCATCAAACATCTTAAATACAGAATATTACGAATTTGGAAATATCAAAATGCCTGAAAGATGGATTAAATTTGGTGCAAAAATTAAGTTAAACTTATAAAATGTTTTTCTTTTCATTAAGCATAAGTTGTAATTTGTCATTAATTAATACAACCTTATAAATATTATTGCATCTTGAAAAATATATTTACTAAATTGCAATACATTCTTTAAATAATTTAATTAAAAGCACCATGTACAAATTACAAATTCTATTATTTGCAATTATTCTTGCAAGCTTTTCTTGTAAACAAGAAAAAAAATCTGATGTAACAGTTACAACAGACAAAAATGGTTACGAATACAAAACCGTTGAAAATGACCCTTTTGGAGTAAGAGAATACACTCTTAAAAATGGTTTAAAAGTTTTTCTTTCGGTAAATAAAGATAAACCTGAAATTTCAACACTTATTGCAGTAAAAGCCGGTTCAACATACGACCCCAAAGAAACAACAGGTCTTGCTCATTACCTGGAACATCTTATGTTTAAAGGAACTGATGAAATTGCAACAACAAATTGGGAAAAAGAAAAAGTTATTTTAGACCAAATTTCTGAACAGTTTGAGAAACACAAAGCAACTACCGACAAAGCTGAAAAAGATCAAATTTATGCTGTTATTGATAGTCTTTCGCAAGAAGCATCAAAATATGCAGTACCAAATGAATACGATAAATTAATTTCATCACTTGGAGCAAAAGGAACAAACGCATTTACAAGCAATGAGCTTACTGCATACATAAACACAATTCCTTCAAACCAAATTGACAAATGGTTAACACTTGAAAGTGAAAGATTTAGCCAGTTAGTTTTAAGACTTTTCCATACTGAACTTGAAACAGTTTATGAAGAATTTAACACAGGACAATCAAGCGATTTCCGACAAGCATATTATAAGTTAAACGAACTTTTATTTCCTACACACCCATACGGAACTCAAACAACAATAGGAAAAGCTGAACATCTTAAAAATCCTTCAATGGTAAACATTCATAACTATTGGAAGAAATATTATGTTGCAAATAATATGGCAGTAATAATGACAGGTGATTTAAATCCTGACGAAACTATTGTAAAAATTGATAAATATTTCGGAAATTTAAGAAAAGACGACAATTTAACTCATCCTACATTTCCGAAAGAAAAAGAAATTACAGAACCTGTTAAAGCTGATGTTTATGGTGCAGATGCTGAATTTGTACAAATTGCTTTCAGAACAAAAGGTGCAAATGACGAAGATAATATTAAAGATGAATTAATTTCAATGATTTTATCAAACGGACAAGCAGGACTTATTGATATTGACCTTATAAAAACTCAAAAGGTACTTAAAGCATATGCCTATAATGATATTAAAAAAGATTATGGCGAATTTGTCCTTCAAGCATATCCGCAAGCAAATCAATCACTTGAAGATGTTGAAACTTTGCTACTAAATGAAATTGAGAAAATTAAAAAAGGAGAATTTGAAGATTGGCTTATTGAAGCAATTGTTAATGACACAAAATTAAATGAACTTAAACAAATTGAATATAACTATTACATTTACTCAATTCTTGATGCATTTATTTTAGATGTACCTTGGGAAAAACAAGTTGAACGTTTAGATAAAATGAGCAAAATCACCAAACAAGAAATTGTTGACTATGCAAACAAAACTTTCAAGAACAACTATGTTGTTGTATATAAACGAAAAGGCGAAAATAAAAACATAGTAAAAGTTGAAAAACCTAAAATTACACCTATTAATATTAACAGAGAAGTTACATCTGAATATTATAAAAACTTCATTAAATTACCTGAAACTAGGTTAAAACCTGAATTTGTAAATTACAAAGACTTAATAAAAACAACTGATTTTAATGGTGTTGAATTTAACTATATTCAAAATAAAGACAATGAATTAACATCGGTTGATTTTATTTTAGATATGGGAAGACTTAATAAAAAAGAACTTGAAGTTGCAATGAACTATTTTGAGTATTTAGGAACTGACAAACTATCGAATGAAGAACTTTCAAAAGAATATTATAAATTAGGTGTTTACACAGGAACAGAAGCATCAAAAGACAGATCATATGTTTACATTTCAGGATTAAATAAAAATTTCAAGAAAGCACTTAAACTTTTTGTTGAAAATATTAAAAATGCAAAATACGATGAAGAAACTTTCAACAAATATATACAAACACTAAAAAAAGAACGTGCAAACGAAAAACTTGATAAATGGGAAATTAGTAACCATTTAAGTAATTATGCAAAATATGGTTCTGACAATCCTTCAAAATATTACTTAACAAATGAAGAATTAGACAACATTAACCCTGATGACATAATTAAAATAATAAATCAACTTCTTGATTACAAGCATTATATACTTTATTACGGACCTAATAATTATGAAGATGCATTAAGCATGGTAAAAGAATTTGATAAAACAAATGGTGAATTAAAAGAACTTCCAAAAGAAAAAGATTTCATTGAAAAAGATGCAGAAGGAAACATTTACTTTACAAATTACGACATGCTACAAAG
>JAADEE010000258.1 GCA_013153575.1 Chlorobiota bacterium | reverse complement strand
TATGTTTATGGGGATAGATTATTATTTATTCAAGTTATATTAGCTGTAATTGATTTCTTTTATAACCACAAAAAAGGAAAATCATTAAATATTAATATCGATTCTATTGAAAATAAAAAATATTTTTCTTTAAAACTTAAAAGTAATGAAATAAATGTTATTAGCGACATTATATCTTCATTAAACAGTAAATATAAAATAATACACAATGCTAAAGAAACTTCATTTATTTTTGATTTTTATTTTGAAAATGAAGATAATAAAACAACTATACAACATAAAAAAGCTATAAATTTAGAAAATAACAAAAGTACAAAACTTAAAGATGCAAATATTCTATTAGTTGAAGATGATGCGATTAATAGCAAAATAATGACACTTAACCTAAACAAACATGTTAACAAAGTCATTATTGCAGAAAATGGGAAAGATGCTTTAGATAAATTCTCAAGTACAAAAATAGACTTAATACTAATGGATATAAGAATGCCTTTAATGGATGGATATAAAACAACAAAAAAAATCAGGGCTGCAGAAAGCATTATAGGATACAAAATTCCAATTATTGCTGTTACTGCAAATGTTTCTGAAGAAACAAGAGCAAGAGTTTTTGAAGTTGGAATGAATGATTATACTACAAAACCTGTTAATTTTAATATTCTTCTAAAGAAAATGCAAGCATTATTATCATAAAAAAAAACTCCAATTTTTAAAATTGGAGTTTTTTAATTATTAAAAAAGCTTAAGCTTCTTCTCTAATAGTTGCTTGTGCAGCTGCAAGTCTTGCAATTGGCACACGATAAGGTGAACAACTAACATAATCAAGTCCTGTTCTATGGCAGAACTCTACTGATGATGGTTCTCCACCATGCTCACCACAAATACCTAATTTAATATTTGGTCTTGTTTTTCTACCTTTTTCAACAGCCATTTTTACAAGTTGTCCTACACCTTCTTGATCTAAAACTTCAAACGGATCATTTTTCAAGATACCTTTTTCAATATAAATTGGTAAGAATTTACCTGCATCATCTCTTGAGTATCCAAATGTCATTTGAGTTAAATCATTTGTACCGAATGAGAAGAATTCTGCAGATTCAGCAATTTGATCAGCAGTAAGTGCAGCACGAGGTATTTCAATCATTGTTCCAACAAGATGGTCAATTTTATCACCTCTTTCTTCAAATATTTTTGCAATTGTGCTACGAACAATTTCTTCTTGCATTTTCATTTCAGCTAATGTTCCTGTAAGAGGTATCATAATTTCAGGATGAGCGTTAATACCTTTTTCTTTAAGGTTCATTGCAGCTTCAATAATTGCACGAGTTTGCATTACTGTAATTTCAGGATATGTATTTCCTAAACGGCAACCTCTGTGCCCTAACATTGGGTTAAATTCTGATAAATCTTCAACTTTTTGTTTAATAACATCAACGCTTACTCCCATAACTTCTGCCATTTCTTTTTGTCCTGCTTCATCATGAGGAACAAATTCATGTAATGGTGGATCAAGTAAACGAACAGTTACAGGAAGATCTTTCATTGCTTCAAAGATACCTTCAAAGTCTTTTCTTTGAATTGGTAATAATTTTTCAAGAGCAGCTTCACGTCCTTTAAGGTCTTCCGCAAGAATCATTTCACGCATTGCAACAATTTTATCTCCTTCAAAGAACATGTGTTCTGTACGGCAAAGTCCAATACCTTTTGCTCCAAATTCTCTTGCAACTTTTGAATCATGAGGAGTATCAGCATTTGTTCTAACATACATTCTTGAATATTTGTCGGCAAGTTCCATTATTTTTCCGAAATCTCCACCAACTTTAGGAAGAATTGTTTCAATTTTACCATCGTAAACTTCTCCTGTTGAACCGTTTAATGAAATCCAGTCTCCTTCTTTATAAACTTTTCCTCCTGCTTCCATTGTACGTTCTTTATAATCAATTTTTATAGAACCTGCACCTGAAACACAGCATTTACCCATTCCTCTTGCAACAACTGCTGCATGAGAAGTCATTCCTCCTCTTGCTGTTAAAATACCATTTGCAACGTTCATTCCTTCTAAATCTTCAGGAGATGTTTCAATACGAGCTAAAATTGTATTTTCGTATTTATTTGCTTCATCAGCAAAGAATACTAATTGCCCTGTTGCAGCTCCCGGAGATGCTGGTAATCCTTTTGCTTTTACTTCTGCAGTTGCAACAGCATTTTTATCAAAAACAGGGTGAAGTAATTCATCTAATTTTTCAGGCTCTTGACGCATTAATGCAGTTTTTTCGTCAATCATACCTTCGTTTAACATATCAATTGCAATTTTCACCATTGCAGCACCTGTACGTTTTCCTGTACGAGTTTGTAATAACCATAATTTACCATCTTGAACAGTAAATTCAAGGTCTTGCATATCTTTATAATGTTTTTCAAGTTTGTCTTGAATTTCATTAAGTTCTTTATATTGTTCAGGCATTCTTTCTTCTAAAGAAGGATATTTTGAAGCTCTTTCTTCTTCCGAAACATTTGCTAATTTAGCCCATCTTCTTGAACCTTCAAGAGTAATTTGTTGTGGAGTTCTAACACCAGCAACAACATCTTCTCCCTGAGCATCAATCAAATACTCACCGTTGAAAATATTTTCACCTGTTCCTGCATCACGTGTAAATGCTACACCTGTTGCTGAATTTTGTCCCATATTTCCAAAAACCATTGCTTGAACATTCACTGCTGTTCCCCACTCTTCAGGAATTTTATTTAATCTTCTGTAATAAATTGCACGGTCGGTGTTCCAACTATCAAATACAGCCATTACAGCACCCCAAAGTTGTTCCCAAGGATCATCAGGGAAGTTTTTACCTGTTTGTTTTGTAACTGCAGCTTTAAATTGTGCTACAAGAGTTTTAAAATCTTCAGTTGTAAAATCAATATCAGAAGAATATCCTTTTTCTTCTTGAAGTTTTTCCATAATTTCTTCAAATGGATCAATGTCTTCTTTTGATTCAGGTTTCATCCCTAAAACAACATCACCATACATTTGAACAAAACGACGGTAAGAATCCCAAGCAAAACGAGGATTTCCTGATTTTTTTGCAATTCCTTCAACTGCTTCATCGTTAAGTCCTAAGTTAAGAACTGTATCCATCATACCCGGCATTGATACTCTTGCACCTGAACGAACTGAAAGTAATAAAGGATTTTCTTTTGAACCAAATTCAGTTCCCATTATTTCTTCAACTTGTTTAACAGCTGCTTCAACTTCTGATTTTAAAAGCTCAACAACTTTATCTTTTCCAAGTTTATTATATTCAGTACAAACTTCTGTTGTAATTGTAAATCCGGGAGGTACAGGAACTCCAACTAAGTTCATTTCTGCAAGGTTAGCACCTTTTCCTCCTAGCAAATTTTTCATTTCTGTTTTACCTTCAGCTTTTTTGTTTCCAAAGGTATAGACTCTTTTAACGTCTGCCATTTTCAATTAATTTAATTTATAAATCTATTTTTTAATAATATACCATTTATTGCAATTTTGCAAAATTAATATTAAAAGCAAGAATACAAAAAAGGTTTTTTATGTTTTTTAAAATTAAATTTCAGAAATATTAGTTTAAGCTTTTTTTTAGAAAATTAAGTTTATTTTTGCTTTTTTAAGATATGAATTCTAAAAATAATCTACTCATATTATTATTTAGTACTTATTTTATTTTTTTAAATTTAGTTTCTAATAGTCAAATTGAAGATAAAAGAATAAGTTATTATTCTTATGCTATTGAGGAACATCTGAAACT
>JAADEE010000036.1 GCA_013153575.1 Chlorobiota bacterium | reverse complement strand
GTAACATTCTTGCAAACCATCATCAAATGAAATATTAAATTGAGCTTTGTTAGTTTTTAAGTTTGTATTTATTTCAGTTGTATTTTGGAAATACTTGCTTAAAAAATCAAGGTCTTTTCTGAATTGATTTGTTGATTTTATTTTGTATAAATGTTTAATATGTTTAGGCGGATTATCACTTATAATGTGGTAAAATGGGTATATAACATTAATTCCTGTAATTTTTATGAGATATTTAATAGGAATTATTGATGTGAAAAAGGATAATATTTTTATAACTGTATTTTTCAATATTATTTTACTAATTCTTTAGTTGAAAGCAAACCGCAAGCAGCATCAATATCTTGTCCGCGTGATGCTCTTATAGTTGCAGTAATTCCTTTTGCATTAATTCTGTCACGGAATTTTTCCATAGTTTTTTCATCTGCTCCTTTTAAATCTGTTCCCGGTATTTCATGAAAACGAATAAGATTTACTCTTGCCCAAAAACCACTTACAAGTTTTGCAAGTTCATCGGCATGTTTCATACTATCATTAAAATCTTTAAATACAATATATTCAAATGAAACGCGTCTTTGTCTTCCAAAATTATGTTTTTTTATTATTTCTAAAACTTCTTTAATAGGATTTAACTTCTGAACGGGCATTATTCTTAATCTTTCATCATCAAATGGTGTATGAATACTAATTGCAAGATGACATTTGCTTTCATCTAAATAACGTATTAAACCTTTAATTATTCCATTTGTTGAAACTGTTATTCTTTTAGGACTCCATGCAAAACCATAATCAGAAGTCATAATTTCAAGACTTTTAAGTACCTCATCTAAATTATCAAAAGGTTCACCCATTCCCATGTAAACAATGTTTGTAAGGGTGTTAAATTCAGGCAAACTTTTAATTTGATTTAATATTTCATTTGCTGAAAGATTTGCTTGAAAACCTTGTCTTCCTGTCATGCAAAATTCACATGCATACTTGCAACCTGCTTGTGATGAAACACATAGAGTTGCTCTGTCGGAAGTTGGGATATATGCAGCTTCAATAAAATGATTACCTGTTTTGTATAAATATTTTTTTGTTCCGTCAGTTGAACTTTGAACAGAAACATGAGGTTTTAAGCCTATATCATAGTCTTGCATAAGTAATTCTCTTGCTTTTTTTGAGATATTACTCATTTCATTAATTTCAGAAATATTTTTTTTATAAAGCCAATCTGCAATTTGTTTTGCTGTAAATTTTGGTAATTTATATTGCGAAACAATATCTTGTAATTCTTTTAATGTTTTTCCGAAAAGATGTTTTTGCATAATAAAATAATTTCGTCAAAATTAAATAAAAAGAGTTTGAATCAAAATAACTCAAACTCTTTAAAATAAATATTTTTTTTAGTTTACCAACTTGGTGCCCAATCAGATTTTTTTGTATCAATAGGGTTTATGCAAATTACAGGAATTTGTGATGAGTTATAAATTATTTGCTCATCCCACGATGCAAAGAAAAATGTTTTATCTTTGTCAACAAGTGTTATTATAACATCTGCTTCATTTTCAACAGTATAGTCAATTACTTGCTTTGCGAAATTTCCGGCTTCGGGCGACGAAACTTTATCAACAAATTTAATATTATGTTCAGCCATAATATTTTTTATTTGTTTTGTAACAGACATTATTTTATTCTTCAAAAACTTATCAGACTCAAATTTAGGAATTAAATGTATTGTAGCATCAAAAGTTTTAGCAATACTAATTGCCCAAGCAACTTTTTGCCTGTCTTGTGTTGAAGCTGTTATAGGAAATACAATGTTTTTATAACCATTTGTGTTTGATTTTTTCTGAACAACAACAGTTGGTGTATTTGTGGAAGTTACAACTTTTAAAACATAACTTCCTGCAATTTTTTGAAAACCGACTTTGCCATGTGTTCCTAAAATAATAAGTTTTGCACTTAGTTTGTCGTTTACTTCTTTTATTTTGTCAAATAAATTTCCTGAACTTATAAAAGTTTCAATTTGGATATTATATTTTTTTGCATATTTATTTGCAGTTTGACTTAACATTTCATCAATGCTGCCTTCTTCTAAATTTTTTTCTTCAAGGTACTTATGTGTGTCTTTATTAATTACATGAAGAAGCCAAACATTGCTACCCATTGCTTTAGCAAGAACAGAACCGTGTTCAATAGCATTTTCACAAACTTCAGAAAAATCTGTTGGAATTAAAATAACATTATGTATATCTTTTTTCATGGTAATAGTGTTTTTGTGGATAAATTATTTAAAAATTAAATATACAACAAATTACTCTAAATCTCAAATTTATATTGAATTCACTTTTATAGTAATTATAAAAATATAAATTGTTTTTATTATTTATTATTTGAATAATAAACATTCAAAGAAATAAGCCAAAGTAAAACCAAAATACTCATTACAGCAGCAGGAATTGCTGATTTCTGCTTAAACAAAATTAAAGTTACTGCAACTGCAAAACCCGATGCTTTTACTGTTAGCATTAGGTTTTTGCTTATTTGTAGTTGTTTGTTATTGTTTTTTCTTGTAAAGAAAAGATAAACAATACCACTAACAAAAATTGCAATTATTAATACAAAAGATGTTTTTAAAACTATTATCCAATTACTAAAAATAATATCTCTATTTATTGCAACTGCAGTATAAATTATTAATGCAAAGCCCCAATCAACAACTTTACCTCTGTATTTTTCTGTAAAAGGAATTACTTTTTTTATAAGAAGAAATCTTGAAAGAGCAATAGGAATAATTATAATTTTAACAATTACTAAAATGATAATCATAGGATTTAAACTAATATTTTCTGCAAAAGTTGAAATTATTAATGGTGTAAATAAAATTGCCAATAAATAAGTTCCTAAAATTCCTTTAAAAGAATAATCTAAATCACCTTTAAATGTATAAGTAAACGGAATTATAGCCACACCCGGCGGAGTTGCAGCAATAACAACAAAGCCGTTAAATATTGTTTCATCAAATAAAAAATATGCAATACTTAGTATTATAGTTCCATGAATAATGTAATTCATTAAAACAGATTGAAATGTAACCTTTAATACTGATTTATAGTCAGATAACATCTTAAATTTAATTCCAGTTGTTGAAAAAGTCATTACAATTCCTAAAATTAAAATTGTATATTCTTTTAAATGTTTTGCATTAGCAGGAAGTGTAAATGCAAGAATTAATGCAGAAATTAAAATAACATTTCTGTTTTGTATGAAGTTTAGAATTTGTTTCATAATTTGAAAAATAACACCGACAAAATTAAGAAAACTTTGTCGGTGCTTATTTGTTTTTAAGTTTATTTTAAGAAATAAGTTTTATTCTTTGAAAGAATATACTTTTCTGCCATTTAATGCTTGAACAGGTCTGTAATTATCATTAAGAATTTGTGAAAATTTTTCAATTTGCTCTTTTGATGCATAAATTGAATTTTGTAAAACATACCAGTCAACAACTTCTGTACAAGGTGGTGTTGTTAACGAACCTTTATAGTTGAAATAACTTTTATTTTCAGGAAGTAAGCTCATTAAATTAATTTTATTTTCTGACTTATACTCGCCTTTTTCAGTTGGGAATTTATCTAAATAACTTTTAAATAACTCATTTTCTGCACCTTCTTCTATCATAACTCCAAGAACAACAAAATCAGTATCGGAATGCATATGAACAAAATGTACTTCAAGAGGGAAATATTTTCCATTAACAGTGTGTTCACTTAAAGCATGATAATGAAATTGAAGTAATT
>JAADEE010000193.1 GCA_013153575.1 Chlorobiota bacterium | reverse complement strand
ATGACAGTGGTTAATAGTAATTTTTTCATATCTCATCATTTAGTTTGATGTTTTATATTTTATCCGGCTAAACTTCTTTTTCTCCTTCTGCTCCAGATATGCCGCATAATCCATAAAAGAATCATAAAGCTCAAAAAACTATCAATCCAAATAAAGAGCAAAGTATTTACCTGGCAAAACCGGATGGAAAAGTAATGTGATTTTTAGGAAAAAAAATTCAAAATTGTGTTACAACGATCCAACGCTTCAATGTTGTATAAAAGCGAGAAGAACGAGAGGAACGAGAAAAACGTTCTCCGTTGTTCTCCGACGTTCATCTCGTTGAAACGTTACAATGTTTCAGTGTTTCAATGTTGCAGTGTTTTAATGTTTCAATGTTTCAACGTTGCAATGTTGCAGTGTTTCAATGTTTCAGTGTTAAAATGTTATCAATCCATATTTGGAAAGCTTCTAGAGGTTTTCATTTGCTTTATTATTCGTATTTTTTTATATTTATGGTGTTAGTTTCCAAACAGGCCGGATATAGGTCTTGGGCATGGGAACGGTGCAAGGGGCAGACTTGAGTGTCATTCAAGATTTGCTTGGATACATAAAGATTGAGAGACAGTAAGATAAATTCACATTACGAAAAAAAATCAGGGAAATTAAAAAGAGTTTAACAGCTTGAGCCGGCCGCCTTAGCAGGAATTAATCTAACCTGCCAACTAATGACAAAATAAGCTGTGCTTATGATTGTCAAAAAGTTTGAGTGGGGAAGATGAAAGACGGGTTAAGGAGGTTAATTAACTTGAGCGAAAAGTTGTGTGCCATTGTTAGAAACAAAATATAATAAAATGCCAAACTTTGATAATATACCAATTTGGGAAGTTGATATTTCTGTAATAGCTCCCGTTTCAGTTAGAAACAGCATCAACTTTGATGCTCGAAAAGAATTAGAACATAATAACCCATTTTATAGTCAGATTAATATAATAAATGATGATAATGGGGTTAAAGCAACTGTTACAGCTTTTGCCCCAAATTCAGAACTTGCAGAAAAGGCCGCAGTATTATTTTTTGGTAGAATGTTAGATGTTTTATCAGTAAAAACAAATTTACCATTTCAATTAGATTTATCTAATAATGTTTTTTTTTCAAATACTGCCGAAAATGTTAGAAGAATTCTTGACGGAAATGATTTTCATGAAGCATTTCAAGAATCAAGATTGTTAAGCTTAACAGAAACAACTTTTTTGCGAGCATTAAGTTGGTTTAGAAAAGTGAATAACTTTAAACTAGGCACGCATCATATTCAAACCGCTAGCAACAATAAAAAAATAAAGCATCATGGAATTTATAAAAAATTTTGAAGAACAAATTGAATTAACTCAAAAATATGGGAAGGATAAAGCATATTTAATTTATGCTATTGGTTTATATCTTGATTTTCCTGATTTAGAACAACTGGCTTCAGAAGGATTAACTGACGGTAATGATGACAAGAAAATTGATTTCATAAGACTTGAAGATAGACATCTTGTAATTGCACAGAGCTATTTTTCGGATAAAGGTATTTATAAAGCAAAGGCCAATAAAGCCGCAGATTTAAATACTGCAATTGCATGGATTTTTTCAGGAGATATAGATAAAATTAGAGATTCGTCAGATGAATTTTTAATATCACTAAAAGATATTATTGTAGATATTAGAAAAGCAATTGAAAATGAAGAAATAGACGATATCAGCATATTATATGTTCATAATTTAGCAGAATCTCAGAATGTTAGAGATGAATTAGATACAGTAAAAAAACATCTCGAAAAATTCATTGACACAAACATTGTTTCAGTAAAAGCCATTGAATTAGGTATAGAAAATTTAGAAAAATTATATACTATAAAACAAGCAGCTATTGCTGTTACTGATAAAATTATTCTAAATCAAGAAATAATTTTTGAGGAACATGGGCCTAATTGGAGCGCAGGAATTGTAAGTGTATCAGGGAAATGGCTCAAAGATTTGTTTTCTAATTATGGCGATAGTTTGTTTTCTGCTAATTATAGAAATTTTTTAGGAATTAGTAAACGAGGGCGAAAAAAAATAAATTATGGTATAAAAACAACAGCAGAAAAAGAACCAGAAAATTTTTGGGCGTTTAATAACGGAATTACAATATTAACAAATAGCTATTATAAAAATAATGATAATCAAACAATTCTTGAAGGTATTTCAATTATTAATGGAGCACAAACAACAGGCTCAATAGGGCATTCTACAATACCAGAAAAAAAAGACATTAAAGTTTTAGCTCGAATTATTAAAGCGGATAGTTTAGAAACAATTGATAAAATTATAGAGTTTAATAATACTCAAAATGAAATTACAACTTGGGATAAATTTAGTAAAGCCCCTGAACAAAAAAGAATATATGAAGAATTTAACTCAATGGGGTATTCATATTCTTTTAAACGTGGTTTTGATAATATCAATGAGGACCTAAGTATCGAAGTTGTGGCACAACCTACATTAGCATTACACGGTGATTACTTAAATGCAGGTAGTGGAAAAAATAAAATTTTTGAAAATCAAAGACTTTATGAAGATGTTTTTAAAAACAGTAAATCAAAACATCTTTTACTTGCATTTTGCTTAGTCAAGGCAATTGACAATAAAAGACAGGAGCTAAAAGAAAAGTCAATTAACAACAATATTACAACTGACGAAACAAAACAATTATCGCTGTTAAAATCCTTACGTTTTAAATATTTTGTTCTTTCTGTTATTGGAAAAACATTGGAAACAATTATTGGAGAAGAAGTTGATATTAAAAATGTTGCGTTTAAAAATGGAATTGCAGGAGCAAGATATAATTCAATAAACGATTTAATTATTAAGCTTAAGCCCATAATTGATTTGCTACTTCCTGCAATTTCAACAAAAACCAATGAAAATTTTGGAGAAATAATGTCAGATAATCAAATGATTAACAAAATATATGATGATGTCAAACTTGTAACAGTAATGTTGAAACAAATAAATAATCAAATATTTGAAGAGTTTTCTTCGTTAATTTCACCTAAAGGATAATGTGTTTAACTTTTATAATTTCACCGTAAAAGAGCGAAAATGATGCGTGATTGCGGTAAATGAATAATTTACTTTTACATCGGCTTTGAGGTGGAAAAGCAAGAGACTCATGTTTATGGTAATGAAAAATTGATAAAAGATGAATAAAACTACGGAAAAAGAATTAAATCAACTTATCGAAGCAATAATTTCAGAAAGATCATTGCAACTATCATCTACAAATTATTCCTTTAATTCTTTGGTAACCGAACAAATTTTAATAAAAGAAAAAGACAAATATTTAATTTTAGATTACTCGAAAATTGCAAGTTTATTTATAGAAAAGTATAAGGACAAATTCGGAATCAGCTTACACAAAAGATTTATTGAAAATATCAGCTTTATAGAAAAAATTACTAAAGACTTCAAACAAAATGAATTTATACCTGATTTTCATAAATTGGCAAAGGAACTATGGAAAATTATAATCATAGAGTCCAATAAAAAATTAAGTTATGATTTTAAAGACTTTATATCATCGCTTGACAAACAGATAGATAACTACACCTTTATTGAAGCTTATTCTGATAGCCTTCAAGAACTTGAATTAACACCTAAAATATTTATTACGAATGCATTACGAATTTTAGATTTTTTACAAAATGATGGAGTTCAATATTTTCTTTTTAATAGAATTAAAGAAAGATGTCGTATTGATTTTGAATATGGAATAAAACTTTTTGAAATAGCTTTAGTAATTT
>JAADEE010000095.1 GCA_013153575.1 Chlorobiota bacterium | reverse complement strand
ATTTTCCTCATAATCCGGTTGCCGTTATTGCATTTATCCGGTGGATTAAATACCCAGTCCCGATACTTACAATAAAGTTTAATTTTGTCTTTAAATTTCTTGGTATTTATGTGCTTTGAGGTTGTTAGAGACACATTATTCTGAAAGTCTTGATACATCTCGCTTTTGCTAACTTCGGTATTCAGTTTATCATTGTCAAGAAAATACTCATTAGCCCAATCAAGAACCCCTTGCCCTATTTGGGTCATTAAGTTGCGTTTTTCAACTTTATTCATTGGAGGCTCAATTTTTTCAAATTTCATGTAAACCTGAATTGCTATTGCCAGTAAATTGTAGAATTTATTCCATTCTTCATCTGAAAAATCAGTAAACAAGTTTTTACCAAATTCTTTATCGGGCGTGCGTGTATCAATGTAATACCCTTCGTTATCTTTTTTATGGTAGTAGTCAGAAAATGCCGTGTATAATATTCTGCGCTCTGTTGAGGGGTCTAATTTCCGCAATGTGAAATTTGAAGTAATACCTAATTTGGGACTTTCTTCAAAACTTAAAGTAAAAGGCTTATTGTTTTTGGGGTTTACATTCATTTTTCCTGTTACTATCGGAAAAAAGAAATCGAAATCAAAATACTGGTCGGCATCGTCGATATTGATATTGAAAGTGTATTCATCCACCCCGTCAAATATAAAATTATCCTTTGTTTTGTGCGGATTTCTGCCTCCAATATAAAAGGTTTTATTAATATATTCAATACAGTTCATAAAGATTGACTTGCCTGAACCACCGAAACTTTGACCAATATCACTTTCGCGTGCATCCATAGCAAATACAGCCCATGCCTTACTTTGAATTTTGTGTTTATGAGCTAAATAACCAAGAGCGTAAATTTTATTTATAAAATGTAATATTTGCTCTTTCTGTTCAGTTTTTGTGAGTTCTATTCCTTCCTCTTCTTTTTTCCAATATATTTTGCTTGTATTTACAAGGTAGCGAATAAAAATAAAATCTTTATCATTAATTTTTAATTCGTATTTATCAATATCAGGAAATTTATCTATTTCTTTTTTATTTCCTGATTTTAAGGTTTTTAAATACTCTTTGGTGTAATCTATTTCAATTAATGGAAGGTTAATTTTTTTGACTTTTTTCGTCTTATCTTTAATATCTGTTTTCCATACATATCTATCAATATCGGCAAGTTTTGTTTCAAATATTTCGTCTTTGGTAATTTTCCATGCCACATTAGGGAAAAACCAATATTGATAATCTTTATCAAAGTCTTTAAAATCAATGTTTTTATGGAGTGGTAAATTAGATAAATAGGGTTCATCGGTTTGCCGTGATTTGTAAAAGGTGTTTCTTAAAGCAATTGGATGCAAATTCTTTTCTAAATAAGCATTCACAAAATCTTTTACATAATTCTTTATTCTGTCCGGCTCTATGCGTTCCACCACATTATTATCAATGCGAATATAAATATAGCCATTTTTATTAGACTTATCTTCAAGACGATAAAAACCATTGGCTTTCAGAAATTCATAAAATGCAGTAACATTAATATTGTATTTTTTTAAATTTCCGCCCTTGTCGTATTCAGGCGACCAAAATTGTAAAGGAGTGGAAACATTTTTTAATTTATCGAAATATGATTTAGCATCTCTGAATTTAGCAATAAAATCAGTAACATCTTTGCAGGCATTCCCTCGAAAATCTTTAAAGTTTTGTAATTCATCAGGCAGCCAAATGTTGATTATATCAAGATATTGCAAAGCTAAATGATAGGCTTGTCTGACACCCGTTTTGTCAATATCCGGAACATTGTAAATTTGTTTACTGATACGCTTTAATGTTTTATACTGTTCGATTGGTAATTTGCTGGTTTCACTGTTTAGCCAAACGACATTATAACCCAAACTTGCAACATTCAAGGCATCTCTATCACCAGAACAAATAATTACATCTTTGAGCTGTGATTTTATGACCTGTTCAACTTCTTCTATATCGTCCTCATCAGTAAATTGTTCTGAAATTTTTTCTTTTAATTCATCGTATTCATCAAGTAATTGTTCCAGACCAAAAATAAAGTTCTTTGGGCGGTTGCCCACATAAAAGAAACGGTATTCCTTCTTTTGACTTAATGGCTGATAAATTTTTTTCCACGTTCCATAATCGAAGCAATATATCGGATACCGGTCGGTTGCCTCAAACTTGTATCCTTTGGGATTAATGTAATATTTAACCGGCTTTAAATGATATTTTGTGCAAACCTTTTCCGTAACAAACTTACCCAAAGTTTTCAATTCAAATTCACTGAATTTATCTTTAAATTCAATAATATAATTATTGGGTGCTTTTACTTTGCTTATTTTAGGCTCTACACCTGATTTACAGGTTTTTCCATTAAGTTTTCCTTTCAGAAAACGTTCATTAATTATATGTAATGCCTCTTTGAAAGTAACATTTTCCTCATTCATTACAACATCAATTGCATTCATTGCTTTACCACCGCCAAAATCTTTAACAAACCATGTTTTGTTGGCAAAGTACAAGTTGGCAGACGGTGTCCGCTCATCCCTAATTTTAAATTTTTTCTTGGGGTTATTTTTGTCTGCGTCAGGGTGGTAAGCTTTGATTATCTCAAAACCACTATCTGTATGCTCATAAATTTCTTTAACTGATATATAATTACTGCTCATATTGACAAATTTTCTTGTAATGCTTGTTTGTGAGAGAATTTCTCAATTTTCGTTTTAATGAAGCACTAAATTCCCCCCGATAGAAAACAACAAAAACACCTTTCTTGGGAATAGTTAGTATCTTTATTTTTTGATTTTTTGTTAAATAATACATCGTTTAGTTTTCTATTTCATTATAATATTCATTAATGGCTCGTCCTGTTATCAACTTACCGTCAAGGGTTGTTTTTAAATAGCCTTTATTAATCAGTGAAGTAACATAATTGTATGATTTGTTCATCATTTCTGCTACTTCGGTTTTAGTAAAAGTTTGTTTCTCAAATTTCTCTTTTTCTATTTCAAGCAATACTTCCTTTATACTTTCTTTTATAATTGGTGCAAACAAGGGTTTAAGTAAGGGCTTAACAAAAGGCTTAAGGGCTTCTAAATCTGTTTTTTCCATTTTTTCGTTTTTTAATTATTATTACCAATAGTTAAATTAAATAGAGGAGTGCAATAATGTTTTTTCTCTTTGAACTATCACGAATTTTATTTGCAGCATTTTTTCTCATAATAACTCTTTTATCTTATTAATAATCATTCTCTTATCAGCATGGTAGTTTAAATCAAGTAAATCACAAAAAAAGCGTTTCACATTATTTTTATCCGTAAACAATATCACTTCCTTGTTTTTGAATTTTTCAAGTTCTTCTTTGAGTTTATCTATCTCATCGACAAGCTTACTTGTTGCCTTGTAATGATGTACATTTTCAGCTATATGCTGATTTAAAGCTGCTTCACTAATCATTTCTATCAGCTCAACATCCGTAAAGGATAATAATTCGATTACTTCCTTTCGCCTATCGCCGTAATCCACATAATACTCAATGATTTCTCTTGCTATATTCCAGTTAATAGCAGATATAATTTCATCTTTATTTATATTTATTTTCATTTTTTTCAGTTTAAATTACCATGTTGCATCAATAGCATTATTGCCGGCTTTTTCTGCAAGTTCTTTAATTGTGTCTCGAAAATCGTATATATCCATAGGAGCAAGATTTATACTTTCATCACCTATTCTTAATTCTATAAGATTGTCTTGTAATTCTATTTCTATAGATTTCTTATTTTCAAAGTCAGGAAATTTGT